>NZ_MUNH01000466.1:0-3469 GCF_002154615.1 Streptomyces recifensis | reverse complement strand
TCGCCGAGCGGCTGGCCGCCGACTACCCCCCGCTGGCCGCCCCCGACGGGCAGCGCACGCTCGCCCGCGCCCTGCTGGACACGGGTCTGGTCATGCCGGTGCTGGACGGCTTCGACGAACTGGCCCGACCGGGCCGGGCGGAGGCCGTGCGACGGGTCAACGCCGAACTGGACGACGACCTGCCACTGCTGCTGACCAGCCGGAAGGAGGCGTGGGCGACGGCCGTGGCCGAGGGTGACGTGCTCACCGCCGCCGAGGTGGTCGAACTCCTGCCCCTCGACCTGGAGGAGGCCGCCGTCCACCTGGAGCGCACCGCCCGGCCCCTGCCGACGGCGGACGGCGCGCGGGCCACGGTGTGGACGCCCGTCCTGCGGGAGCTGCGCGAGCGGCCCGGCTCGGCGCCGGCGCGGGCGCTCACCACTCCCCTGATGGTCTCGCTGGCCCGCGCGGTCTACGGCGACACCTCCGGTGACCCGCGGGAGCTGCTGGACATCAAGCGTTTCCCCACGGTGGCCTCGGTGGAGGAGCATCTGCTCGGGGCGTTCGTACCGGCCGCGTTCGCCGGTTCCGGGCCGGAGGCCGCCGTGGAGGCGGAGCGCAGGCTCACCGTGCTGGCGCGGGCGTTGCAGCACCGCGACACCGGGCGGCTCGCCTGGTGGGAGCTGGAGTCGATGCTGCCGGCCGCCCTGCGGGTCTACACGCCGGGGCTGCTGGCACTGGCCGTGCAGGCCCTGCTGGTGCTGCCGGTGATGGTGGCGCGGGTGGCGGGCGGGCAGGCCGGGACGGAGGACGTCGTCTCGGTGGGCGCCACCCTGTTCGGCCAGACCCTCGGGTTCGCCTTCGGCGCCGCCTGTCTGCTGCCGCGTGACGGGGGCCTGCCGAGCAGACGGTTCATCCTGCGGCAGGCGTTGCTCACCGCGCTGGTGAGCGGGCTGCTGTGGGCGGCGTTCGCCTGCACCGACGACCTCCGGTTCGGCTTCCGCTACGGCACGCTGACCGACGGCTGGATGCCGGACCTGCTCGGCGGCTGTCTGTTCTCGCTGCTGTTCACCCTGTTCTTCGGCATCGCCGGCCTCCCCCGGCGCCCGGCACCCCTCGGCCTGCCGTGGAGCGGCGCGGCGGGCCGGGCGGTGGCCCGGGTACTGGGCGCGACCGTGCTGCTGGGCGGCGCGGGTTCGGCGGGGTCGGTGCTGCTGGACTCCTCGCGCGATCCCTGGACCGCGCTGATCGGCACTACCTGCATGGCGGCGGGCACCGCGCTGCTGGTGAGCGGCACCCACCGGCAGGACGGCCCGCATCCGGGCCGCGCGGGCCGGATCGGCCAGCGTTTCGCGGCCGGCGCCGTACGCGGCACCGCGGCCGCCCTGCTGATCGGCATCACCGCCTGCACGGCCGCCGGACTGGCCGCGGTCGGGGTGACGGTGCTGAAGTCGGCCGGCGTGGAGGACCTCGCGGGCCGGCAGATCGACGGCTGGCGGTTCGCGTCGCGGGACGGGGTGCGTACGGCGGTCACCACGCGTCCGCTGCACGGCCGGATGCTGATCCCCGGCGACGGCGCCCGCCCCATCGCCTACCCCGGCGACGCCGAGCCCCCCGACTGCACGATCCCGCTGGTGAAGGACCGTATGTGCCGCCCCTTCACCTCCCGGCGGACGGCGTTCGAGTCGCGGGAGGGGGTCGTGTCGGTGCGGCTGGCGCTCACCGGCGGCACGACCGAGGCGTACCCGGCGAACCTGCGGTCGGTGCTGCCCGCGCCCGCCCGCGGCTGGCTCACCCGGGGCCCGGCCACCGGCCTGCTGGCGCGCTGTCTGCCGCCCTTCGTGGCCGTCGGGATGCTGATCGGGCTGGTGGGCGGCTGTGTCTGCGGGGTGTACCGGGCGCTGAGCGTGCCGTCGGACATCATGCGGGCGGCCGGCCCCGGTTCGTCGCTGCGTACGGACCGGACGGCGTCGTTCACCCGGGCCGGGGTGGTGGCGCTGCTGGTGGCGCTGGTCTGTGTGCCGGTGATGGTGCTGCCCGGCGACTGGGGCGGCCTGGCGCATGTCGGGACCCGGCTGTGGCTGCCACTGGGCGCGGCCGCGCTGGCGCTGAGCGCCTGGGGGCGGTTCGCGGTGGCGCGGGTGTGGCTGGCGGTGACCGGGCGGCTGCCGTGGCGGCTGATGGCGTTTTTGGAGGACGCCCACCGGCGGGGTGTGCTGCGCAGGTCGGGCGCGTGCTTCGAGTTCCGGCACCTGCGGCTCCAGTCCCACCTGGCGGGCGGCGGGGCAGGGGTGCGGGGCCAGGGCGGCCCGGTGGACGGTGCCTGGGAGCAGGCTCCGCCGCGGGGTGTTCCGGGCCGGGGTTCGGGGCAGTGATCCGTTCAGCCCCTTGTGAGGGGGCTGCTGAGGCTCCCGTCGGACGCCGTAAGGTTGGGTGGTCAGGCGAGAGCACGTCGGAAGGAGGCACTGGGTGATCGAGCTGGAGGGTGTTCCCGAGCTGATCGACCCAGTCATGGTGGCCGCGTTCGAGGGCTGGAACGATGCCGGTGACGCCGCCTCCACGGCGGTCGGGCATCTGGAACGCGAGTGGAAGGGCGAGGTGTTCGCGGCGCTGGACGCCGAGGACTACTACGACTTCCAGGTGAACCGCCCCACGGTCTTCATGGAAGGCGGCGTACGCAAGATCACCTGGCCGACGACCCGGCTGTCGGTGGTCCGCGTCGGCGGGGACAAGCCCCGTGACCTGGTGCTGGTGCGCGGCATCGAGCCGTCGATGCGCTGGCGCTCGTTCTGCAACGAACTGCTGGGCTTCGCCCACGAACTCGGCGTGGAGCTGGTGGTGATCCTGGGCGCGCTGCTCGGCGACACCCCGCACACCCGCCCGGTCCCGGTCAGCGGGGTCACCTCCGATGGTGACCTGGCGCGCCGGATGAACCTGGAGGAGACCAAGTACGAGGGCCCCACGGGCATCGTCGGGGTGCTCCAGGAGGCGTGCACGCACGCCGGGGTGCCCGCGGTGTCGCTGTGGGCGGCGGTGCCGCACTACGTCTCCCAGCCGCCCAACCCGAAGGCCACGCTGGCGCTGCTGAACCGTCTCGAGGACCTGCTCGACCTGCGTATACCGCAGGGCGAGCTGCCCGAGGACGCGCGTGCCTGGCAGACGGGCGTGGACCAGCTGGCGGCCGAGGACAGCGAGGTCGCGGAGTACGTGCAGACGCTGGAGGAGGCCCGCGACACCGCCGAGCTGCCGGAGGCGTCCGGCGAGGCCATCGCGCGCGAGTTCGAGCGGTACCTGCGGCGCCGGGACGTCGGCGGCCCCGGCGGCCATGCCACGGCCGACGGTTCGGAGAGCGGGCCGTACCGCCGGGACACGCCGAGCGGCCGGACCCGTCCGCCCAAGCCCCCGAAGCCGGAGGCGCCGGGCGCGTCCGAGGGCGGCGACGAGCCGGACGGCTCGGAGGACTGAGAAAGCGGGGGCGGTACCCGGCCGG
>NZ_MUNH01000465.1:0-2706 GCF_002154615.1 Streptomyces recifensis | reverse complement strand
CGTCCTCGTACTGGACGTACTTGGGCGATTCGGTCGTGCGGCGAGGTGCCGTGCCAGGGGTCGCGGGCCCGCGAAGATCGGCGAGACATCCCCTAGCCCCAGTCCCGGCCGGAGCGGCCGCGCTTGGTGTCGGCGCGCTGCTTCTTCTCCCTGAGCCGGCGTTCGTTGATGCCCCGTGGGATGCGGGTGGGGCGGCGGGGCTTGGGCGGGGGTGCGGTGGCCTCGGCGAGGAGGGCGGCGAGGCGCACGGCGGCGGTCTCGCGGTTGCGCCACTGGGAGCGGTGCTCGGAGGACCGTACGACGATCACACCGTCCACCAGGCGCCCGGCCAGGCGTTCGAGCGCGCGTTCCTTCCACACCGGGGGCAGCGCCTCGGTACGGGCGAGGTCGAAGCGCAGCTCCACCTGGGAGTCGCTGGTGTTGACGTGCTGGCCACCGGGCCCGGAAGACCGCGAGAAACGCCAGTTCAGCTCGGCCTCGGGAAGCGAGACCGAGCCGCGGATGAGATAGGGCCCGGACATGCGTCCCATGTTCCCGGCTCCGGGCACTCCGAGTCACCCCGATTTCCGGCGCGCCTGCCGACGGCGGCGGAGCAGCTCGGTAAAAAAGGTAAAGCGGGGCGGAACCTGAGGCACCCCTCCCGCCGTTCTACCCGGTGACGTAGCTTCGTCGGCACAGATATTCAAAAGGGAAGGGACTCCCAATCATGGCTGTAAGCCTGTCCAAGGGTGGCAACGTCTCGCTCACCAAGGAGGCTCCGGGCCTGACGGCCGTCACCGTGGGCCTCGGCTGGGACGTCCGCACCACCACCGGCACGGACTTCGACCTGGACGCCTCCGCCATCGCGGTGAACGGCCAGGGCAAGGTCTACTCCGACCAGCACTTCGTCTTCTTCAACAACAAGCAGACGCCGGACAGCTCCATCGTCCACACCGGTGACAACCGCACGGGCGAGGGCGCGGGCGACGACGAGTCGATCAACGTCAACCTGGCCGCCCTCCCGGCCGACGTGGAGAAGATCGTTTTCCCGGTCTCCATCTACGACGCCGAGAACCGCGGCCAGAACTTCGGCCAGGTCCGCAACGCCTACATCCGCATCGTCAACCAGGCCGGCGGCACGGAGATCGCCCGCTACGACCTCTCCGAGGACGCGGCCACCGAGACCGCCATGGTCTTCGGCGAGCTGTACCGCAACGGCGCGGAGTGGAAGTTCCGCGCCGTCGGCCAGGGTTACGCCTCCGGCCTGGTCGGCATCGCCCAGGACTTCGGCGTAAACGTCTGAGAACGGCTGCCGCCGGCTCCGGGACCTTACCCGGGGCCGGGGCACACTCAGCCCCCCGGCTTGGCGCGGCCACCGGGGCCGGCCCCGCCGAGTCCGTATGGCCGCCGGACCTGGGCCGACTGCTGGACGAGCGGGCACGCTGAGTCCCCGGCGTGGGACCATCTGACGTGCTCGACATCGGCTACGCGCTTTCCAACCGCTTTCCGGACCCCCCGCAGACGGACTACCGGCGGGCGGACGTCCGGGCGCTCAGGCACGATCTGTTCTGCGGGGACGTCTACCTCGCGGACACCAAGTCGGACCGGGAGTTGTCCACAGCCTGGGGATGGGTGCCGGTGCTGGACTTCGCGTGGGCGCTGTGCGACATCGCGGAGCAGCTGGACAAGGACCCGATGGGCTCGCGTGCCGCCCGCCCGCAGCGCGCGGAGCTGGACTTCACCGAGTCCACCGACCGCATGCTGTTCGAGCGCCGCTTCGGCTGGGTGGACATCGAGTCGGACTGGATGCCCGCCGAGGAACCCCCGCTGAGCTTCTCGCACGCCGAGTTCCGCCGCGAGGCCCGCGACTTCCTGCACGACGTCATCGCGGACCTGACCGACATGCACGAGGACCTCGCCGAGAACCCCGCGATCTGGACCCTCCAGGCCCGCTACCCCCGTATCTCGTAACCCCCGCTACCCCTCCACCCTGATGCCCAGCTCCGCCGCCAGCAGCGGAGCGAGGTCCAGCAACTGCCCGGTGCCGATCAGCGCGCCCGAGAGCCGGTCCAGCCCGCGGGTGATCTCCAGTGGAGCGGCCCCCCGCAGGTCGACGTCCTTCAGCGTGGCGCGGGATAGGTCGGCGGACTTCAGGGCGCAGTCGACGAACTCCACCCGCTCCAGCCGGGCCCCGCCGAAGTCGGGCTCCACCAGCACGCAGGACTCGAAGACCACGTCCTTCAGCCGCGCCTCCCGCAGGTTGAGGAAGTCGAGCTTGCCGCCGCGCACCACGACCCGCTCCAGCACAGCTCCGTGCAGCTGGGCGCCCCCGAGCCGGGGCGAGCGGAACTCCACGTCCCGGAAGGTGGCCTCGGCGAGCTGCGTACCCACCCCCCGCACCCCGTCGAGGACCGAGTCCAGCACCCGAGCCCGCCCGAGCCCCGTCTCGTCCAGGACGCATCCGCTGAGCGCGCAGTCCATGAACCGGGCGCCCCCGCCCTGCTGTCCGGACAGGTCGGCCTCCTGGAACTCCACCCCGTCGTAGTCCCCGTCCCGCTCCAGCTCCGCCTCCGCCCAGGGGCTCAGGGGCGGCAGCCGCAACTCCGGGCGCCGGGCGCCCCGTACCGCCGTGCCGCCGCCACCCGTACCCGTCGTTCGCCTCGTCGCCATGCGCCCATGCTGCACCCCCGCACTGACACCGGTCTTGACCTCAAGCGCGCTTGAGGT
>NZ_MUNH01000045.1:0-4204 GCF_002154615.1 Streptomyces recifensis | reverse complement strand
TGTCGCCGAAGGTGAGGCGGGCCGCCAGGGCGGAGGCTTCCCGGATGGCCTCGGCGACCTGCTCGGCCTCCTCGGCGGGGCAGTGCACGATCACCTCGTCGTGCTGGAAGAAGACCAGCTCGGCGGCGAGGTCCACGCACGCGCGCCGCAGAGCGGCGAGGAGCAGCAGCGCCCAGTCTGCGGCGCTGCCCTGGACGACGAAGTTACGGGCGAACCGGCCCCGGCCCCGGTCGGCGGACGTTTCCCCGCGCTCCTCGCCCACCGGAATGCCCGCCTCCTCCGCCGCGTCCGCGCCCGTCCCCGTCGCGGGCGGGCAGGTGCGGCCCAGCCAGGTGCGGACCAGGCGCCCCTCCTCGCCCGCGCGGGCCGCCTCGTCCACGTAGGCCACCGCCTTCGGGTAGCGGCGGCGCAGCGCGGCCAGGTTCTTCAGGCCGTCGCCCGCGGTCTGGCCGTAGACCGCGCCGAGGACGGCCAGCTTGGCCTGGTCGCGGTCGCCGGAGAAGGTGCGGTCGGACACCGCCTGGTAGAGGTCGCCCTCGCGGGACGCCACCTCCATCAGGCCGGGATCGCGGGAGATCGCCGCCAGCACTCTCGGCTCCATCTGGGCCGCGTCGGCCACCACCAGCCGCCAGCCGGGGTCGGCCACCACCGCGCGGCGGATCACCTTGGGGATCTGCAGCGCGCCCCCGCCGTTGGTGATCCAGCGCCCGGTGACCGTGCCGCCCGCGTGGAACTCCGGCCGGAACCGCCCCTCGCGCACCCAGTCCCGCAGCCAGGACCAGCCGTGCGCCACCCAGATGCGGTACAGCCGCTTGTACTCCAGCAGGGGGGCCACCGCCGGGTGGTCCACGGAACGCAGCTCCCAGCGGCGGGTGGAGCCGACCTTGATCCCGGCTCGCGCGAAGGCCCTGATCACATCGGCCGGGAGGTCGGGGCGGACCCGGTGGCCGAAGGCGGCGGACACCTCGTCGGCCAGCTCGGCCAGCCGGCGCGGTTCGCCGCCGCCCGCGTACCGCTCGCCCAGCAGGTCGGTGAGCAGGGCGCGGTGCACGTCCGCGCGCCAGGGCAGGCCCGCGTGGTTCATCTCGGCGGCCACCAGCATCCCCGCCGACTCCGCGCTGGTCAGCAGGCGCATCCGGTCGGGGTGGGCGGTCCGCTCGTGTCTTCGCTGCTGCTCGGCGTAGACCTCCAGGAGGTCGGTCAGCGGCATCCGGGTGCCGGTCGGTTCGAACAGTGAGGACTGCGCGCCCGGTTCGGCCGCGCGCTGCGGTGGGTCGGGCGGTACGGGGCCGCCCCGGAGGCGGGCCAGGGCGGCGGCGGCCGAGCGTGGTTCGCCGTGCCGTCCCTCGTGGCCCAGGAGCAGGGTCTCGGCGTCCTCGACGTCGTAGCACCGCTCTACTCGCACCCCCGTGGCGAGCAGGCGCGGGTAGACCTCGGCGGTCGACCTCCACACCCAGCGTCCGGTCTCCGGGCGGCTCCGCACCGCCTGGGCGAGATCGCTCTCGCGCCGGACCGGCCCCGCGGGCAGCCCGTTCCGGCCGAGGGGGGCGACGTCCACGCCACCGTCCTCGGCCGGTGCGAGCGCCCACCGGTCGGTCATGCGTCCGAGTGTGGCAGGAAGGTCTGACAATGGTCCTGAGCTGCGCTTTCGCCGCGCGGGTCAGCTTTCCTGCGCGTCGTCCGGGTGGGTGGCGGCCTGCTGGGCCGAGGCGGCCGCCTGCTTCTGCTCCAGGAGCAGGGCCAGCACCCGGTTCACGTACTCCTCGGTGCCCTCCTTGGTGATGCCGAGGCCGGCCAGGACCCCGGTGCCGTTCTCCTGCTCCAGCAGGGCCAGCAGGATGTGCTCGGTGCCGATGTAGTTGTGGCCGAGCCGGAGCGCCTCGCGGAAGGTGAGCTCCAGGGCCTTCTTGGCCTCGGGGCCGTAGGGGACCAGGTCGGGGGTGGTGCCGGTGGCCGGGGGGAGCGCGGCGGTCGCTGCCCGGCGTACGGCTTCGGCCTCCACACCCTGTGCCTCCATGGCCTTCACCGCGAGGCCCTCCGGTTCGGCCAGCAGGCCGAGGACGAGGTGCTCGGGGCGGCCTTCGGCGTTGCGGGCGGTCACCGCGGCGTTGTGCGCCGCCATGACGACGTTGCGGGCGCGGGGGGTGTAGCGGCTGAAGCCCTGGTTGGGGTCGAGGTCGGCCGACTCCTTGGAGACGAACCGCTTCTGCGCCGCCTGCCGGGTCACGCCCATGCTCTTGCCGATGTCGGTCCAGGACGCGCCGGAGCGGCGGGCCTGGTCCACGAAGTGCCCGATCAGATGGTCCGCCACGTCGCCGAGGTGGTCCGCGGCGATCACCGCGTCCTGGAGCTGTTCGAGGGGTTCCGCGTGGGCGGTCTTGATGGCTTCGATGAGGTCGTCGAGGCGTACGGATGCCGTGACTTTCGGGTTGGTCGCCATGTGACAACCGTAGGTTGACAGTGCGGGACTGTCAACCGATGGTTGACAGTCGCCTGGCGCAGGAATCCGAAAGGTTTTCCACAGGCTGTGGACGGTGTCGGCGGGCTGTCGGCCCGCCGTGGCACGATCGACCACGTGACCAGCACTGCCAGCACCGTCGAACGCGCCTTCGCGGCCGCTCTCTACGACGACACCGACTCGGGACTCGACACCGGCGCGTCCCTGCTCGCCGCCGACACCGGTGCCGACGCCGAACTCACCCGGCGCGGCGAGGAGTTCGTGGCGGCCGCCTGGCAGCGGGGGTGGCAGCCCGCCGACGTGGTGCGGCTGGTGCGGCGAGAGCGGGAGGACGTCCACCTCGACCTCGCCGCCGCGCTGATCCGGGCCCAGGCCGCGAAGGACCGGCCGCGCGGACCCCGCTGGACCGCCCAGCTCGACGCCCTCGCCGAGCAGCCCGAGGCCCGCCCCGCCGACCGCTTCTCGCACGCCACCACCGTCCTCGAGCTGTACCGGCTGTTGCTGCGGCTGCCCACGCTGGAGCCGCTGGAGGAACCCCGCCGGCCCGCCGGACCCGGCACGTCCCGGATGCTCGGCCGTATCCGCGCCCTGCTCGCCAAGGCCGAGGGCACCGGATACCCGGAGGAGGCCGAGGCGCTCACCGCCAAGGCGCAGGAGCTGATGGCCCGGCACAGCGTCGACGAGGCGCTGCTCGCCGCCTCCGCCCCGGCGCCGGACGCGCCCGGCGCGTGCCGGATAGGCGTCGAGCCGCCGTACGAGCAGGCCAAGGCCGTACTGCTGGACGCGGTCGCCCGGGCCAACCACTGCCGCGCGGTGTGGAACGAGCCGTACGCCTTCTCCACGGTGGTCGGCTTCGAGGCCGACCTGGAGGCGGTCGAGCTGCTGTACACCTCGCTGCTGGTGCAGGCCACGCACGCGATGGCGAAGGCCGAGGCTGCGCAGCGGGCCGGGGGCCGCAAGCGGACCAAGACCTTCCGTCAGTCGTTCCTCGCCGCCTACGCCCACCGCGTCGGCGACCGCCTCACGGCCGCCGCCGAGAGCCAGGTCAGCGAGGACCTGCTCCCGGTGCTGGTCACCCGCGAAACAGCCGTCACCGACCGCCTGGAAACCATGTTCCCCCGCACGACCACCACCCGCCTGCGCGGCATCAACGACGAGGCCGGCTGGACGGAGGGGGCGAAGGCGGCAGACAAGGCCCAGGTGAGGTCCCGGCCGAGGCTGCCGTGAGACCCCGGCGCCGCCGCATGCGGGACGGCGGCGCCCGCGCTGGCGGCCGCCTCCGGCATGCCCGCCGCCCACCCCGGAGCGGCGCACACCCGCGCGGGAGTCGGCCTGGTGACGCACGCTGCCCGGGACCGCACCGGCCACGAGCTGTCAGACTGGCGCCGAACCGGGACGGGTCCCGCCCGAGCCGTTGACCGCCCTCCGGGCGACGGCCCGCTGCCGCGCGCGGAGCGCGTCCGCGCCGGAGCCGACCGTGGCGGGCCGCCCGGCCGCGACCGCGCCGGCCGCAGGCTGTAGGACCGCCGAGCCGAGGACGGTCAGGCCCGAGCCGCCGGGAGCGAAGCCCTCCTGCGGTCGCACCCACCGCGGGTTGTCGGACCCCGGCCCCGCCGAGCCCGGCCGCGACCGGGCCGGCCGCAGGCTGTAGGACCGCCGAGCCGAGGCGGCCGGTCAGGCCCGAGCCGCCGGGAGCGAAGCCCTCCTGCGGTCGCACCCACCGCGGGTTGTCGGACCCCGGCCCCG
>NZ_MUNH01000464.1:0-9299 GCF_002154615.1 Streptomyces recifensis | reverse complement strand
GGCGGCCACGGCATGTTCATCGTGCAGCGCCTGAGCCTGGACTGGGGCGTCGTACGCACCCCCGACGGCTCCGGCAAGACGGTCTGGGCGGAACTGGCCGCCCCCGCCTAGCACCGGGCTCACCGAGAACGGCGAAGGGCCCCGCATCCTCGATGCGGGGCCCTTCGTGTGTCCGGCGGAGCGGGGTCAGGTCAGTTGACGCTGCCCATCAGCGCCTTGACCTTCTTGCGGTACATCCAGACCGCGACACCGGCGACCACGGCCAGGATCGCCTCCAGGGCGACGAAGCCCATCTTGTCGAGGTTCACCCCGCCCACGGCCGGGTTCGACAGCAGGGCGGTGATCGAGTCGCCCGCGGTGACCGCGAGGAACCAGACGCCCATCATCTGCGAGGCGTACTTCTTCGGCGCCATCTTCGTGGTAACCGACAGGCCCACCGGCGACAGCGCCAGCTCACCGACGGTCTGCACGAAGTAGATCGCCACCAGCCACATCGCCGCGGCCTTGTGACCGCCCTCGGCGATCGACAGCGGAGCGAGGAAGAGGAAGAAGGACGCGCCGACCAGGACCAGACCGGAGCTGAACTTCACGATCGTGCTCGGCTCCTTGCCGCGGCGGTTCAGCCACAGCCACAGCCAGGCGAAGACCGGGGCCAGCGCCATGATCATGATCGGGTTGACCGACTGGTACCAGGAGACCGGGAACTTCCAGCCCGCGATGGTGTTCTTGGCCGAGCTGTCGGCGAACAGCGACAGGGTGGAACCACCCTGGTCGTAGATCATCCAGAACACGGCGGCGGCGACGAAGAACCAGATGTACGCGGAGACCTTCGAGCGCTCGGCGGGCTCCAGGTCCTTGTCGCGGTAGATCCGGGCGATCACCAGGATCGGCACGATCAGACCGATGACCGTGAGCGGGATCAGCGCCCAGTTCAGCGTGAAGTGGCCGGTGCCGCCCACCAGGGCGTAGAAGACCACGGCGATGCCGAGCCAGATCAGGCCCTTGCGCAGCGTGGCCTTCTTCTCCTCGGCGGACAGCGGGGTCGGGACCTCGTTGCTCTGCGCCGCGAGGTGACGGCCGCCCAGCAGGTACTGGACCAGGCCGAGCGCCATGCCGAGCGCGGCCAGCGCGAAGCCGAGGTGCCAGTTCACGTTCTCGCCCACCGTGCCGATGGCCAGCGGAGCGATGAAGGCGCCCAGGTTGATGCCGATGTAGAAGACGGTGAAGCCACCGTCCCGGCGCGGGTCGTCCACGCCCTTGTACAGGTGGCCGACCATCGTGGAGATGTTGGCCTTCAGCAAACCCGAGCCGATGGCGACCAGCACCAGGCCGACGTAGAAGCTCGCGGCCACGGGCAGGGCCAGGCACAGGTGGCCGAGCATGATGATCAGACCGGAGACGGCCACCGTCTTGCGGGGACCGAGCAGGCGGTCCGCGACCCAGCCGCCCGGCAGGGCGAGCAGGTACACGAGCGACAGGTACACCGAGTAGATCGCCGTCGCCGTGCCGGCGCTCAGGTGCAGGCCGCCCGGAGCGACCAGGTACAGCGGGAGCAGGGCCCTCATGCCGTAGTAGGAGAACCGCTCCCACATCTCGGTCATGAAGAGAGTGGCCAAGCCGCGGGGGTGGCCGAAGAAGGTCTTGTCGGTGCCCGGGGTCTCCGGACGGACCGAGTCCTTCGTCAGGCTGGACGCCATGGTCGTTCCTTGCTGGTCGGGACGCGCGATGGAGCGCTGCGCGCCCGGTGGGGGGTGCGGCCGGCACCGGCAGGGTCGGACGTCCGCCCCCACGCCCTGGGGGTTCCCGCATCGAAGGCATCGAAGGCGGAGGACGGCGACCACCGGGATCCACGCTCCTACGCGTCACTGCGTACGGAGCCCGGCCAGAGGTCATTCCTTTCAAGGCTGAGCGGAGTCAGCCCGCACAGAAAGGGAGACCTTTGGCGTCATGTGCCCGCCAAAAGGCCCCCGGTGTGCTACAGGCGTTCAGGTCACCATACGGCAGGACACTGCCGGATATGGAAGGACTTGAGACGCGGATCACAGGGATCGTGGGAACCGCGCGACCTGTTTCCAAGGTGTCTTCCACCATCGCATCGCACCGTCATTGGTTTGTACCAGCAGGGTACAAAGGTAAGAGCACTGCTGCCGACCACGCCCCGGCCTCACGCGCGGGCGGTCTACCATCAGCTCATGACCCGTGTACTGCTCGCCGAGGACGACGCGTCCATCTCGGAGCCGCTGGCCCGCGCCCTGCGCCGGGAAGGTTACGAGGTCGAGGTGCGCGAGGACGGACCCAGCGCGCTCGACGCCGGACTGCAGGGCGGGGTCGATCTCGTCGTGCTGGACCTGGGCCTGCCCGGCATGGACGGCCTGGAGGTCGCCCGCCGGCTGCGTGCCGACGGCCACACCGTGCCGATCCTCATCCTGACCGCGCGCGCCGACGAGGTGGACACCGTCGTCGGGCTCGACGCGGGCGCCGACGACTACGTCACCAAGCCCTTCCGGCTCGCCGAGCTGCTGGCCCGGGTCCGGGCGCTGCTGCGGCGCGGCTCGGCCGAGCCCCAGCAGCCGCCGGCCACCCACGGTGTGCGGATCGACGTCGAGTCGCACCGGGCGTGGATGGGCGAGGAGGAACTCCAGCTCACGGCCAAGGAGTTCGATCTGCTGCGGGTGCTGGTGCGGGACGCCGGCCGCGTGGTCACGCGGGATCAGCTGATGCGGGAGGTGTGGGACACCACGTGGTGGTCCTCCACCAAGACGCTGGACATGCACATCTCGTGGCTGCGGAAGAAGCTGGGCGACGACGCGGCGAACCCGCGCTACATCGCCACTGTGCGTGGAGTGGGCTTCCGGTTCGAGAAGAGCTGAGTCCCGCCTTCCGGGCGGGGCTGCGGGGGCGTCGGCGGCCGACCTCGCGCCGTGGCCGGTCGGGCGGTTCCCCGTGCCCCTTAGGGTGCCGCGCCGGGCCGGGGGAGACTGGTGGTCCTTAGTCTTCCCGGAGGGACCCTGTGCGTCGTCGTCTTATTCAGTCCACGCTTGCCGTCGTGCTGGTGGTGATCGCCGTGTTCGGGGTCTCCCTGGTGATCGTGGAGACCCGGACGATCAGCAACAGCGCGCAGGAGCGGGTGGAGTCCGAGGCGGTGCGGCTGGCCAGCATCGTGGACAGCCGCATCCTCGCCGCCGAGAACGTCAACGCCGACGTGCTGCGCAACCCGGTTAGCAAGACCCAGTACGCGGTGATCAAGATGCCCGGCCGGGCCCCGATCGAGATCGGCAGCAGGCCCGAGGGTGACGTCATCCACTCCACGCAATCCGGCGAGGAGGGCGAGACCGTCACCGTGCAGGAGCCCCGCTCCGCCGTGACCCGTGAGGTCGGCCGCACCCTGCTGATCATCGCCCTGGTCGCCCTGCTCGCCGTGATCGCCGCCGTGCTGCTCGCCGTACGCCAGGCCAACCGGCTCGCCTCCCCGCTCACCGACCTCGCCGAGACCGCCGAACGCCTCGGCTCCGGCGACCCCCGCCCCCGGCACAAGCGGTACGGCGTCCCCGAGCTGGACCGGGTCGCCGATGTGCTGGACTCCTCCGCCGAGCGGATCGGCCGCATGCTGACCGCCGAGCGGCGCCTGGCCGCCGACGCCTCGCACCAGCTCCGTACGCCGCTGACCGCGCTGTCCATGCGGCTGGAGGAGATCACCCTCACCGACGACCCGGACACGGTGAAGGAGGAGGCGACGATCGCGCTGGCGCAGGTGGAGCGGCTGACCGACGTGGTGGAGCGGCTGCTGACCAACTCGCGCGACCCCCGTACCGGCTCCGCCGTCACCTTCGACCTCGACGAGGTCATCCAGCAGCAGCTCGCCGAGTGGCGCCCGGCCTACCGCAGCGCGGGCCGGGCCATCGTCAGCTCGGGCAAGCGGCACCTGACCGCGGTCGGCACGCCCGGCGCGGTCGCGCAGGTGCTGGCCGCGCTGATCGAGAACTCACTGATGCACGGCGGCGGCACGGTCGCCCTGCGCACCCGCGTCACCGGCAACCAGGCCGTGATCGAGGTCACCGACGAGGGCCCCGGCGTCCCCGCCGACCTCGGCGCGCGGATCTTCGAGCGGACCATCAGCGGCCGCAACTCCACCGGCATCGGCCTCGCCGTCGCCCGCGACCTCGCCGAGGCCGACGGCGGCCGCCTGGAGCTGCTCCAGACGCACCCGCCGGTGTTCGGCCTGTTCCTGTCCCGCACCGCCCCCACCCACAAGGGCGGGGAGGCGACGGTCCGCTAGCGGACCCGCTCGGTGTTGTCCGGCGCGTGCCGGGCCACCGGCTCCCTGCCCGGCTCGCTGGGCAGGGCACGGAAGACCCAGGTGCGGTACGACCAGAAGCGGAACAGCGTGGCCACGCCGATGCCGACGAACTTGAAGACGTTGCTCTGCAGCGGGGTGTCCCAGCCGAACCCGTAGGTGGCGAGGTACAGCACCCCGTTCTCGATGACCAGGCCGATCACGCTGAACACCAGGAACAGCATCAGCTCGCGGGGGCGGCCGCCCCTGTCGCGGTCCCGGTACGTCCAGTAGCGGAAGCCCAGGTAGTTGAAGACGATGGCCACGATGGTGGCGATGATGCTGGCCCGGACCACGGGCAGGTCGGACACGTGCCGGACCAGGTTGAACACGCCGAGGTTGACCAGGACCCCGGCTCCTCCGACCGCGCCGAACTTGGCCACCTCACGGGCGAGCCGTTGCAGCCCCGAGGAACGACGTTCCATGGCTGTGCAGCTCCCGTCCATAGGTTCTTCTCGACCCCGCCATGCTATCCACGCGATCCCTCCCATGCCCGCGCGCCGGGCCCCGGCCGGGAAACGGGTCGGCAAGAGGCGGACAAGGGCCGGGTAAGAGATGCGCGTCCGGCGGGCCGGGACGGCGGCCGTCGGCGCCGGTCCGCGCGGCCGATACGCTAGGGGTGTGACGTTCCCGGTAGTCGGCATGGTCGGCGGGGGGCAGCTCGCGCGCATGACGCACGAAGCGGGCATCCCGTTGGGCATCAGGTTCAAGCTCCTCAGTGACACTCCACAGGATTCCGCGGCGCAGGTCGTGAGCGATGTCGTCATCGGCGACTACCGCGACCTCGACACGCTGCGTGAGTTCGCGCGCGGCTGTGACGTGATCACCTTCGATCACGAGCACGTGCCGACCGAGCACCTCAAGGCCCTGGAGGCGGACGGCATCCCCGTCCGGCCGGGGCCCGACGCGCTCGTGCACGCCCAGGACAAGGGCGTGATGCGCGCGAAGCTCACGGAGATCGGCGTGCCCTGCCCGCGCCACCGCATCGTGCGCGACCCGGCCGACGTGGCCGCGTTCGCCGCCGAGGGCGAGGGCTTCCCCGTCGTCCTGAAGACGGTGCGCGGCGGCTACGACGGCAAGGGCGTGTGGGTCGTCGACTCCGAGGCCGAGGCCGCCGAGCCCTTCCGGGCGGGCGTGCCGGTGCTGGCCGAGGAGAAGGTCGACTACGTACGCGAGCTGGCCGCCAACGTCGTCCGCTCCCCGCACGGCCAGGCCGTCGCCTACCCGGTGGTGGAGTCCCGGCAGGTCGCCGGGGTCTGCGACACCGTGATCGCGCCCGCGCCGGACCTGGACGAGTCCCTCGCGCTGCGGGCCGAGGAGATGGCGCTGAACATCGCCAAGGAGCTGGGTGTCGTCGGGCACCTCGCGGTGGAGCTGTTCGAGACCCGTGACGGCCGTGTCCTCGTCAACGAGCTGGCGATGCGGCCGCACAATTCCGGCCACTGGTCGATGGACGGCGCGATCACCTCGCAGTTCGCCAACCACGTCCGCGCGGTCCTCGACCTCCCCCTCGGCGACCCGCGCCCGCGCGCGCCCTGGACGGTCATGGTCAACGTGCTCGGCGGCGACTACCCGGACATGTACTCCGCGTACCTCCACTGCATGGCCCGCGACCCGCAGCTCAAGATCCACATGTATGGCAAGGACGTCAAACCCGGCCGCAAGGTGGGGCACGTCAACACCTACGGCGACGACCTGGACGACGTGCTGGAGCGCGCCCGTCACGCAGCCGGCTACCTGAGAGGCACGATCACCGAATGAGCCCCGTAGTTGGCATCGTCATGGGGTCGGACTCCGACTGGCCCGTCATGGAGGCCGCCGCCAAGGCCCTCGACGAGTTCGAGATCCCGTACGAGGTGGACGTCGTCTCCGCGCACCGGATGCCGCGCGAGATGGTCGCGTACGGGGAGCACGCGGCCGACCGGGGGCTGAAGGCCATCATCGCGGGCGCGGGCGGCGCGGCCCATCTGCCCGGCATGCTCGCCTCGGTGACGCCGCTGCCGGTCATCGGCGTGCCGGTGCCGCTGAAGTACCTCGACGGCATGGACTCGCTGCTCTCCATCGTCCAGATGCCGGCCGGTGTGCCCGTGGCCACCGTCTCCGTCGGCGGCGCCCGCAACGCCGGTCTCCTGGCCGCCCGCATGCTCGCCGCGCACGACGAGGACCTGCTCCAGCGGATGCGCGACTTCCAGCAGGACCTCAACGACCAGGCCACCGAGAAGGGCAAGCGCCTGCGCGCCAAGGTCGAGGGCTCGGCCGGCTTCGGATTCGGGAAGTAGGCGGGCCCGGATGACTTCGCTGGACGAGGCCGGCGCGCTGCTGCGGGAGTTCCCCGTCGTCGACGGGCACAACGACCTGCCGTGGGCGCTGCGGGAGCAGGTCGCCTACGACCTGGGCGCGCGGGACATCGCCGGCGACCAGGGCGCGCATCTGCACACCGACCTGCCGCGGCTGCGCGCGGGCGGCGTGGGGGCGCAGTACTGGTCCGTGTACGTGCGGTCGGACCTGCCGGACGCGGTGCCGGCCACGCTGGAGCAGATCGACTGTGTGACGCGGCTGATCGAGCGGTACCCGGCCGAGCTGGCGCCCGCGCTGACGGCGGCCGACATGGAGGCGGCCCGCGCCTCCGGCCGGATCGCCTCGCTGATGGGGGCCGAGGGCGGCCACTCCATCGCCAACTCTCTCGGCACGCTGCGGGGGTTGTACGCGCTGGGCGTGCGGTACATGACGCTCACCCACAACGACAACGTCGACTGGGCGGACTCCGCGACCGATGAGCCGAAGGCCGGGGGGCTGACCGCGTTCGGCCGTGAGGTCGTCCGCGAGATGAACCGGCTCGGCATGCTGGTCGACCTCTCCCACGTCGCGGCGACGACGATGCGGGACGCGCTGGACACCACCTCCGCGCCGGTGATCTTCTCGCACTCCTCCTCGCGTGCCGTCTGCGACCACCCGCGCAACATCCCGGACGACGTGCTGGAGAGGCTGCCGGCCAACGGCGGCATGGCGATGGTGACCTTCGTGCCGAAGTTCGTCCTCCAGGCCGCCGTGGACTGGACGGCCGCCGCGGACGACAACATGCGCGCGCACGGTCTGCACCACCTCGACACCACCGAGGAGGGCATGAGGGTCCACCGGGAGTTCGAGGAGCGCCACCCGCGTCCGGTCGCCACCGTCTCCACGGTCGCCGACCACCTCGACCACATGCGCGAGGTCGCCGGGATCGACCACCTCGGCATCGGCGGCGACTACGACGGCACCGCCTTCACCCCGGACGGCCTGAACGACGTCTCCGGCTATCCGAACCTGATCGCGGAGCTGCTGGAGCGCGGCTGGTCCAAGCCGGACCTCGCCAAGCTGACCTGGCAGAACGCGGTCCGGGTCCTGGGCGCCGCCGAGGACGTCGCCCGCGAGCAGCGCGCCGCCCGCCCGGCGTCGCACGCGACGATCGAGTCGCTGGACGGCTAGCCCGGCAAGATCCGAACGAGAGGCCCTAGCGGTCCGCGAGGGCGGGGTAGTCGGTGTAGCCGTCCGCCCCGCCCACGTACATGAGATACCGCTCGCGGAGCGGGTTGAGCGGGGCGCCCCGGCGCAGCCGGGCCACCAGGTCCGGGTTGGCGATGTAGGGGCGGCCGAGGGCGACGAGATCCGCGCCGGAGGCCAGCATCCCCCGCGCCGCCCGTGCCACCGCCCCGGTGGTGAGGTCGGTCAGCACCGGGTTGCCGATCAGGGTGCCCGGCCAGTCGGCGCGCAGCCGTCGGTACAGCTCGTCACCGGGGTCGGCGCGGACCACGTGCAGATAGGCGAGGCCCAGGTCGCGCAGCCGGTGCACGAGGGCGGGGTACAGGGCGGCGGTGTCGTCCTCCTGGATGCCGTTGACCGTGCCGCCCGGCGAGATCCGTACGCCGGTCCGCCCGGCACCGATCGCACCGGCCACCGCCTCGGTCACCTCCACGGTGAAGCGCACCCGCCGCTCGGGCGGGCCGCCGTAGGCGTCGGTGCGGCGGTTGGTGTTCCCGGCGAGGAACTGGTGCAGCAGATGCCCGTTGGCCGAGTGCACCTCCACGCCCTCGAACCCGGCGTCGACGGCCCGCCGGGCGGCGGAGGCGAAGTCCGCGACGGTGGCGCTGATGTCGTCGGGCGTCATCGCGCGCGGCACGGGGGCGGGCAGCTGCCCCTGCCGGGTGAAGATCGTCTCAGGGAGGGGTACGGCCGAGGGCGCCACGGGGGTCAGCCCGGTCGTCGCCGGGTGGCTGACCCGGCCGCCGTGCTGGAGCTGGAGGAACATGTGCCCGCCGGCCGCCCGCACCGCCTCGGTGACCTTGCGCCAGCCGTCGGTGTGCCGGTCGGTGTGCAGCGCGGCGATGTCCGGGTACGTCTGGCCGACCGCGTTCGGCGTCGCGGCCTCGCCGATGATGAGCCCGGCGGAGGCGCGCTGGGCGTAGTACTCCGCCATGAGCGAGGTCGGGGTGCCGTCCGCCTCCGCGCGGTTGCGGGTGAGTGGGGCCATCAACAGGTGGTGAGGGAGGGTGAGTTGGCCGAGCCGGGCCGGGGCCAGGAAGTCCGTCATGGCCGTACGGTAGAAGCTGACACCGATGTCAGGTTCAAGCCCCGGGGAGGCGCGCATGCGGATCGGTGAACTGGCCCGGCGCACCGGCGTGAGCGAGCGGTCGCTGCGCTACTACGAGAGCCGGGGGCTGCTCGCGGCCGAGCGCACGGCGGGCGGCCACCGGGAGTTCCCGGAGGCCGCCGTCGACCGGGTGGTCCGCATCCAGGAGTTGTACGCGGCCGGCCTCCACAGCGACCGCATCCGCCACCTCCTCCCCTGCATGCGCGACCAGGACGGCGGCCCCTCCGCCCAGGCCACCCCCCGCCTTCTGGCCGATCTCACCGAGGAACGCACCCGCATAGACCGCCTGATCGCCGACCTCCACCGCACCAGGGACACGCTGGACGAGGTCATCGA
>NZ_MUNH01000463.1:0-4894 GCF_002154615.1 Streptomyces recifensis | reverse complement strand
ATGGGTGCGGGACGGGGCATCCGGGCGTGGCGAGGCCCCCCGGTCCCCACCGGCCGCGCCGGGGGCCTCGCCACACCCGGATGCCCCGTCCCGCACCCATCCGTTCGCGCCACATCCGTCACCTGCACGGCACGCGGTGTCCGAACGCGGACTGGGGCGCGCCCCGCCCTCCGGTGTAGCTTGGGACGGAGCCAGACGTCGCTGCTGATGGCGGTCGGGCGGTCCCGGAGCGGACCGGCCGAGGGAGAGAGGGCCTCCGACGGACTGCGCTGCGCGTACGCGGGCATGCCTGTGTCCTCTTCCCGGGGCACCCCTGTGTCCGTCGCCGTGCAGACCAGCCGTACCCACCTCGCCCCGACTTCGAGGAGCAGCCCGCAATGACCACTGTCGACAACCGACAGGACTTCAAGGTCGCCGACCTCTCCCTGGCCGAGTTCGGCCGCAAGGAGATCACCCTCGCCGAGCACGAGATGCCCGGCCTGATGTCGATCCGCAAGGAGTACGCGGAGGCCCAGCCCCTGGCCGGCGCCCGCATCACCGGCTCCCTGCACATGACCGTGCAGACCGCCGTGCTCATCGAGACCCTCGTCGCCCTCGGCGCCGACGTCCGCTGGGCCTCCTGCAACATCTTCTCCACCCAGGACCACGCGGCCGCCGCCATCGCCGTCGGCCCGAACGGCACCCCGGACAACCCGCAGGGCGTCCCCGTCTTCGCCTGGAAGGGCGAGACCCTGGACGAGTACTGGTGGTGCACCGAGCAGGCGCTGACCTGGCCGAACAGCCCCACCGGCGGCCCGAACATGATCCTGGACGACGGCGGCGACGCCACCCTCCTCGTCCACAAGGGCGTCGAGTACGAGAAGGACGGTAAGGTCCCCTCGCCCGACACCGCCGAGTCCGACGAGCACCGCGTCATCCTCGAGCTGCTCAACCGCACGATCACCGACGGCTCCCAGAAGTGGACCCAGCTCGCCTCCGAGATCCGCGGTGTCACCGAGGAGACCACCACCGGCGTCCACCGGCTGTACGAGATGCAGCGCGACGGCGTCCTGCTCTTCCCGGCGATCAACGTGAACGACGCCGTCACCAAGTCGAAGTTCGACAACAAGTACGGCTGCCGCCACTCCCTGGTCGACGGCATCAACCGCGCCACCGACGTCCTCATCGGCGGCAAGACCGCCGTCGTCTGCGGCTACGGCGACGTCGGCAAGGGCTGCGCCGAGTCCCTCCGCGGCCAGGGCGCCCGCGTGATCGTCACCGAGATCGACCCGATCTGCGCGCTCCAGGCGGCCATGGACGGCTACCAGGTCACCACGCTGGACGAGGTCGTCGACAAGGCCGACATCTTCGTCACCACGACCGGCAACAAGGACATCATCATGGCCTCCGACATGGCCAAGATGAAGCACCAGGCCATCGTCGGCAACATCGGCCACTTCGACAACGAGATCGACATGGCCGGCCTCGCCAAGATCCCCGGCATCGTCAAGGACGAGGTCAAGCCGCAGGTCCACACCTGGACCTTCCCCGACGGCAAGAAGATCATCGTCCTGTCCGAGGGCCGCCTGCTGAACCTGGGCAACGCCACCGGCCACCCGTCGTTCGTGATGTCCAACTCCTTCGCGGACCAGACCCTGGCCCAGATCGAGCTGTTCACCAAGCCCGACGAGTACCCGACCGGCGTCTACGTGCTCCCCAAGCACCTGGACGAGAAGGTCGCCCGCCTCCACCTGGACTCGCTGGGCGTCAAGCTCACCCAGCTCCGCCCGGAGCAGGCCGCGTACATCGGTGTCGAGGTCGACGGTCCCTTCAAGTCGGACCACTACCGCTACTGAGCCGCTGATCCCCGCACCACCCGAGGCAGGCCCCCGCACCCCCGTGCCGGGGGCCTGCCCCTTTGCGCCGGACCAGCGGCCCCGGACCGTCAGCCCGCCAGACCCCAGGACCTCCCATGCCGCGCGGCCGATATTCGCTCCACGATCCGCACGATCACACCCCCCTCGCAGAGGAACACTTCCAGTGCGCCCCCGGCCCCTCCGGCTGGCGCTACGTCTCCCAGCTCACCGCCCCCGACGGCGCGCACCGGGGCTCGGTCGACCTCGCCCTGGACGACCTCGGCCGCCCCATTCGCCTCGAACTCCACGCCGGCGGCTGGCAGGTGCGCGGCGCCGCCCTCGACGGCGTCACCTGGGTCCGCACCGACCCGGCCGGGCTGGAGGCGACGGAGGGCAATGTGCCCGCCCACGCCTTCACCGGCACGTCCCCGGCGTTCCTCGTCGCCACCGCACGTCTGCTGCGCCTCACCCCCTCCTCTTCCGCGACCCGCGTACGCCTCGTCGCCCTGACCGACCCGGTCCTCGCCCCCCGCACCGTGGACCAGTCCTGGGCACTGGTCGACAGAGAAGCACACGCCACTGACAACGGCCCCCTGCTCGTGGACGAATACCAGGTCACAGCCCTGGACACGGGGGAAAGGCACACCGTGCACATCGCCGGAGACGTCGTCCTCTCGGCCCCCGGCATCGAGCTGGAGGACCTCCAGACCCCACCGTCGACGTTCCCCTGACCGGCCCGGCCGACTAGGCGGGCGGCGCGAACCCCGTCGACCGGCTCTGCGGGTGTTCCGGCGCCTTCACGTTCTTCTCGCTCACCGGCGCGACGGCCGGGGGAGACACGGAAGTCACCGCGTGGTCCCCACCGCCCTCGTACCGAGGCTGCTGCCGCGCCTGCCGGGACTGTCGCTCATGCACCACGGCCGCCAGGAACACGGCCGGCTGCGCCTGGAGATCCGGCGGCACGGCGGCCCCCGTCCGCGCCGCCACATCGGCGGCCAGCCGCGACGCCATCGACCACGAGACCTGCTGCTGGAGCTGGTGCATCCGCGTCAGATACTGCCGTACGGCCAGCCATAGCCCGTCAGGCACGCCTGACAGATCCAGCTCGGCGAACCGTCCCGCCAACTCCGGCGCCGGCGGCGGCACCACACCGGCCCGGCCCACCGGAATCCGCTCCCGCACCACCAGCGTCCCCGCGAACACGTCCCCGAGACGCCGCCCCCGCTCCGAGACCAGCGAGGCGATGCACGCCACCACCCCGAACGTCATCAGGATCTCGATCATCCCGACGCCACCGCGCACCAGCGCATGCCGGAACCGCACCGGTCCTCCGTCGTCCCGTACCACGCGCAGCCCGAACGCCAGCTTCCCCAGCGACCGCCCATGGCTCAGCGTCTCCACCGCGATCGGCCCGCCGACCAGCACCAGCAGAAAGGCCGCCACCGACATCGCGGCCTGCGCGGCATCGTCCAGCGAAGAGGTGGCCGCCACGAGCCCGATCACCACGGCGATGTAGACGAGCACGGCCACGACCAGATCGATCAGCACGGCCAACGCCCTGCTCGGCAGCTTCGCGGGCCGCAGCTCCAGGGCCACCGCCTCACCGGTCACCAGCTCACTCACGCCCGCCGTCCTTCCCTCGCCCACCCCTGTGGACGCAAGTCTGCCAAGCTGAGGGCGCATCGCATCCCGGTACGACAAGCTGACAGTGTCCCGTTGTCCGGTGGCGGCTGGCCACGACGAGTCGAGGAGCAGGCAGACCCGATGGACCTGGACGTCTTCGTCTCCGCACACCGGGCCGAGTGGGACCGCCTCGACGCCCTGATCCGCCGCCGACGCCGCCTCACCGGCGCGGAGGCCGACGAACTCGTCACCCTCTACCAGCGCACCGCGACCCACCTCTCCCTCATCCGCTCCAGCGCCCCGGACCCCCAGCTCACCGGCCGGCTCAGCCAGCTCGTGGCCCGCGCCCGCAGCGCCGTCACCGGAACCCGCCGCGCCTCCTGGCGCGACGTGACCCGCTTCCTGGGCCGAGGCTTTCCCGCCGCCGTCTACCGTGCCCGCCACTGGTGGGTGCCGACGGCCCTCGTCTCCACCGCCGTGGCGATCCTCCTCGGCTGGTGGATCGGCACCCACCCCGAGGTGCAGGCGTCGATCGCGGCCCCCGGCCACCTCCGCGAACTGACCCGCCCCGGCGGCGGCTACGAGACCTATTACTCCAGCCACCCCGCCGCGTCCTTCGCCGCACAGGTGTGGACGAACAACGCCCAGGCGGCCGCGCTCTGCCTGGTCCTGGGCGTCTTCCTGGGCCTCCCGGTCCTCTGGATCCTGTTCGAGAACATGCTGAACCTGGGAGTCGGCTTCGGCCTGATGTCCTCCGCAGGGCGCCTCGACACCTTCCTCGGCCTCGTCCTCCCGCACGGCCTGCTCGAACTCACCGCGGTCTTCGTGGCCGCCGGCACGGGCATGCGCCTCGGCTGGACCGTGATCGACCCCGGCCCGCGCACCCGCCGCACCGCGCTCGCCGAAGAGGGACGCGCCGCCGTCGGCATGGCCATCGGCCTCGCCCTCGTGCTGTTCGTGTCCGGCGCCATCGAGGGCTTCGTGACCCCCTCCGGCCTGCCCACCTGGGTCCGCATCACCATCGGCGTCCTGGCCGAGCTGGCCTTCCTCACCTACGTCTACGTCCTCGGGGGCCGGGCGGTGCGCGAGGGGGAGACCGGCGATGTCCAGGAGGCCGAACGCAGCTCCACGGTCCCCACCGCCGCCTGATGTGCGCGGGACCCCGTCGAGCTGCTAGTCTCCTCCTCGCCCCACAAAACCTGTTGACACGGGTGGAGCGGGGAGGTAGAGTCGAACAGTTGCCTGGAGCTAGACAAGTTCAAGGCTAACCATTAAGCTTTATCTCGCTTCGTCGGAACATCGCTGAATGTGATTCCCGAGAAGCACCCCCCGATAAATCGGAAATGAAGCCGGTAAGACCGGCCGAAAACGTCTGATAGAGTCGGAACCGCCGGAAAGGGAAACGCGAAAGCGAAGAACTGGAAAGCACCGAGGAA
>NZ_MUNH01000462.1:0-5322 GCF_002154615.1 Streptomyces recifensis | reverse complement strand
GAGCCGAGGCGGCCGGTCAGGCCCGAGCCGCCGGGAGCGAAGCCCGCCTGCGGGCGCACCCACCGCGGGTTGTCGGACCCCGGCCCCGCCGAGCCCCCGCCGCCGGGCGGAGCCCTAGTCGCCGACCTGCTGGAAGGCGCTCACCGACGCGTTCGCCGAGTCCGTGCCCTTGGCCGCCACCGGGCCGAACTTCCAGGGGAAGCTCTTCGCGTCGCCGCCGCCCGGCAGGGTGACCTCCATGGTGCCGGCGTCGAGCGCCTTGGCGTCGCCGTCCGCGCCGCGGGTGTAGGAGACGGTGAAGGTCGCCGACGCGCCCTTGGCCAGCTTCAGGGTCTGGGCCTGCGCGCCCTCGCTGGCCGACAGCTTCACCGAGCGGTCGCCCTGGCGCAGGACGACGCCGGGGAAGTGGTCCAGGGTGCAGGGGGCGCTCTGGTTGGTGATGCTGACCGGCACCTCGCCGGTGTCCCCGGCGGCGGGCGCGACGCTCGCGGAGCCGACCTCCAGGGCCACCGCGCCGGTCGCGCAGCCCGATCCGGCCTTGCTCTTGGCGCCGTCCGCACCGCCGCTGCCGCCGTCGTCGCAGGCGGTCAGGGCGAGGGCGGCGGCCAGAGCGGTGAGGGTGAGCGGGATGACGCGGCGCATGTACTGGTCCCATCGAGGTCGTGTACGTCTCCCCGCATCATGGCGCCTCGGCGCGGCGTCCGAGCACGCACCCCCGCCGATTCACCAGGACGAGGACCGCCTAGGACGGCTGGAGACTCGTCGGCAGCCCGGTGGGCAGCTTGCCGCCCTCCGCCCTGGTGTACGACTCCGACCCGGCACTGCCCTTCCAGGTCACCTTCAGCGCCTTGCCGTCGACGGAGTCGACCGTGCCCTCGGCCCGGCTGTCGTCGCCGCTCTGGCAGGTGAGCCGGATCACGCCCTGGCCCGCCCGCTCGCCCGCCGTACCGCTGCACACCGTGCCGCCGGTGACGAAGAGCCCGGCCTGCTTGCCGGTGATGACCAGGGCGACGATCTTGCCGCCGCCGGTGGTGATCCAACTGCCCTGGAGCCGGTCCGAGGCCCCGGCGCCGCCGGAGCCGTCCGAGCCGGAGGGGGCGGGGGCCGCGCTGCTCGTCGTGGGGGAGTCGTCCGGGGAGCCGTCCCCGCCGCACGCCGTCACGGTCAGCGCGAGCGCGCCCACCAGTCCCGCCGCCGCAGCGGCTCGTACCTTCGCCGTCGTCACGTCACGCTCCCAACCAGTAGCCGGTCGCCCCGCCGGCCGTGCGCGAGGCCCCCCAGAGCCGGAGGTCCGCAGCAAGTTACCAGCCGTTACCCGCGGGAATCCGGGACACCGGGCAACAACAAGGGCCCGGCGCGCGTCTTGCCCCTGGGCGGGACGTTCCGTTTTGGACGACCTGGCGCGGAAGCACGGGCGCGGCGCGCGCTCGCGCATGCCCGGAGCCGCTTTCGGGCATGCGCGTCAACACCACCTGCCCCAGCGGCTCGGGTAAAGCGGACGTCAAAGCTGTAACCGCAGGAACACCCGCCGTGCACGTGCATCTGCTCATTCATCTGCACATGAACAAGGTTATGATCCGGGTCGATCGACCATGGCCACATCAGACAGTGCACAGCGGGGAGCGACCTGTGGACCGCTACGTTGACGGCGTGTACGGGGGGTACGACGTGTACAACGGCATGGCTGCCACGCAGCTGGACGGCGTGGCCTGGCAGAAGAGCCGCCACAGCAACTCCCAGGGGTCCTGCGTGGAGTTCGCGCGGCTGCCCGGCGGCGAGGTCGCGGTGCGCAACTCGCGCTTCCCGGACGGCCCCGCGCTGGTCTACACCCGCGCGGAGATCGAGGCGATGCTGCTCGGCATCAAGGACGGCGAGTTCGACCACCTCATCGCCGGCTGACCCCGCCGTCGGCGGCCCCGGGCGGCAGCCGGTCCGGCAACGATGTCAACCCGCGTGACCGGCAAGGGAGTCGGACGCCCCGGTCGTCCTGCCCGAGGTCCCCTAATCGAGGCCGTCCTGCCCGAGGTCGTCCTTCCCCAGCCGGAACAGCGCCCACACCAGCTTGCCCCCGCCGTCGCCCAGGGCCGGGTGCCATCCCCAGCCGTCCGCGAAGGACTCCACCAGCAGCAGCCCGCGCCCGGACTCGGCGGAGAAGTCGTCCTCGGTCTCGCGCGGCACCGGGCTCTCGTCGCTCGGGTCGCGCACCGCGCACACCAGCCGCCCGGTCCAGTGCAGCAGATGCAGCCGGACGGGCGCCGACTGCCCGGCACCGGGCGGGAGTTCGGCGGGCATGGCATGGCGCAGCGCGTTGGTGACGAGTTCGGAGACGACCAGGGCGATGTCGTCGAAGCGGTCGCCGACGTCCCACGGGCCGAGGGTGGAGCGGGTGAAGTTCCGTGCCTCGCGGACGGCCTCGTAGCGGGCCGGCAGCGCGCAGGAGGCGGCGCCGGACACGGCAGAGGGGTCCAGTGGAGGAAGGCCCTGCCGTAACGGCTTGAGCATGGTCGATCCATTCGTCCCCATGCGAGGCACTCCCGGAATTCGCGGTCGTTGCGAGGCAGCGGTGGCGCGGCACCCATGGTTTCGGATGCGCACAGCAGATGCAAGGGCAGATGCACGTGCACGCGGCCGAAATCGCCCTGCGCGTACCGCTTCTTGGCCATTTTTTCCGCCATCGACGCGCACATCGGCGCCAGTGGTCGTGACCTCTGGCACGCAGAAACGGTTCACCTCTTTCCGTTTCCGTAACCGCACGAGTACTGCTTGGAGTGTTTTAGTGGCAGACTCAGGCACTTGCGGATGGTTGGGGAGGCGACGTACGTGAGCGCGGGAGAGCCCGGATCGGTGGTGCGGCGGATGCTGCTCGGCTCGCAACTCAGGCGGCTGCGGGAAGCGCGGGGGATCACACGCGAGGCGGCGGGTTACTCGATCCGCGCCTCCGAGTCGAAGATCAGCCGGATGGAGCTGGGCCGGGTGAGCTTCAAGACCAGGGACGTGGAAGACCTGTTGACGCTCTACGGCATCGACGACGAGGCGGAGCGCGAGTCGCTGCTCTCCCTCGCGCGGGAGGCCAACGTGGCGGGCTGGTGGCACAGTTACTCCGACGTGCTGCCGAGCTGGTTCCCCACCTATGTGGGTCTGGAGGGCGCCGCGCACCTCATCCGGGTCTACGAGGTGCAGTTCGTGCACGGCCTGCTCCAGACCGAGGACTACGCCCG
This sequence comes from Streptomyces recifensis, assembly GCF_002154615.1. NCBI lineage: Bacteria > Bacillati > Actinomycetota > Actinomycetes > Kitasatosporales > Streptomycetaceae > Streptomyces > Streptomyces recifensis. The sequence continues at coordinate 2,104 of NZ_MUNH01000462.1, read as the reverse complement.
CGCGGTGGTCCGGCGCGGCATGCGGGGCGCGAGCGCGGCGGACATCGAGCGGCGGGTGGCGCTGCGCCTGGAGCGGCAGAAGCATCTGCTCGGCGACCACGCGCCCGAGTTCCACATCGTGCTCGACGAGGCCGCCCTGCACCGCCCCTATGGCGACCGCGAGGTCATGCGCGGCCAGCTCCGGCACCTGATCGAGGTCTCCGAGCGGCCCAACGTGCGCCTTCAGGTCATGCCCTTCGCCTTCGGAGGGCACTCCGGCGAGAGCGGCGCCTTCACCCTGCTCAGCTTCCCCGAGTCGGACCTCTCCGACGTGGTCTACCTGGAGCAGCTCACCAGCGCGCTCTACCTGGACAAGCGCGAGGACGTCGCCCAGTACGAGCACGCCCTCAAGGAACTCCAGCAGGACAGTCCGGGTCCCGAGGAGAGCCGTGACCTCATCCGAAGGCTCTCCGAACAGGTCTGATGCACAAGGGAGTTGAGGAGTCGCGCGCTCCTCGCTCTCCGTAGCGCACCAGTACGATGGCCCGTGATCAGCACCTGGCGTGACTCAGCCGTACGCTCACGATTGAGGGATCACATGGCGGTCTTTTTCAGCGACCTGGCCCAGCAGTACATCGACGGCGAATGGCGACCGGGCACCGGCTCCTGGGACGTCATCGACTTCAACCCGTACGACGACGAGAAGCTCGCCTCGATCACCGTGGCCTCGGTCGACGAGGTGGACCAGGCGTACCGGGCCGCCGAGCGCGTGCAGAAGCAATGGGCGCGCACCAGCCCTTACGCGCGTCGCGCGGTCTTCGAGCAGGCCCTCGCCCTGCTGGAGGAGCGCGAGGAGGAGATCGCCGAGCTGATCGTCGCCGAGCTGGGCGGCACCCGGGTGAAGGCCGGCTTCGAGCTGCACCTCGCCAAGGAGTTCCTGCGCGAGTCGGTGCACCTGGCGCTGGCCCCCGAGGGCCGCATACTGCCCTCCCCCTTGGAGGGCAAGGAGAACCGCCTGTACCGGGTCCCGGTCGGCGTGGTGGGCGTGATCAGCCCCTTCAACTTCCCCTTCCTGCTGTCGCTGAAGTCGGTCGCCCCGGCGCTCGCGCTCGGCAACGGCGTGGTCCTCAAGCCGCACCAGAACACCCCGATCGTGGGCGGCACCCTGATCGGCAAGCTCTTCGAGGACGCGGGCCTGCCCGGCGGGCTGCTCAACGTGGTCGTCACCGACATCGCGGAGATCGGGGACGCCTTCCTCGAGCACCCGGTGCCGCGGGTCATCTCCTTCACCGGCTCCGACGCCACGGGCCGCCATGTCGCCACCGTGTGCGCCGCGAACTTCAAGCGGGCGGTGCTCGAACTCGGTGGCAACAGTGCCCTGGTGGTGCTGGACGACGCCGATCTCGACTACGCGGTGGACGCGGCCGTCTTCAGCCGGTTCGTGCACCAGGGGCAGGTCTGCATGGCCGCCAACCGGGTGCTGGTGGACCGTTCGGTGGCGGAGGAGTTCACCGAGAAGTTCGTCGCCAAGGTGCGCTCCCTGCCGGTGGGCGACCCGCGCGACCCGGCCACGGTCATCGGCCCGGTCATCAGCTCCACGCAGGCGAACGCCCTTGCCGGGGTGGTCGAGCAGGCGCTCGCGGAGGGGGCCACGGCGCTGCTGCGCGGCTCGGTGGAGGGGAACCTGGTCGCGCCCAGCGTGCTCACCGACGTGCCCGAGGGGTCGGAGCTGCTGCGGCAGGAGGTCTTCGGGCCGGTCGTCTTCCTCGTCCCGTTCGACGGCGAGGAGGAGGCGGTCCGCATCGTCAACGACACCCCGTACGGGCTCAGCGGCGCCGTCCACACCGGTGACATCGAGCGCGGCGTGGCCTTCGCGCGGCGGATCGACACCGGGATGTTCCATGTGAACGACGGCACCGTGCACGACGAGCCGATCGTGCCCTTCGGCGGTGAGAAGCACTCCGGCATCGGCCGGCTGAACGGCGAGACGACCCTGGAGGCGTTCACCACCACCAAGTGGATCTCGGTGCAGCACGGGCGCAGCGGCTTCCCGTTCTGAGCCGCCGCGGGAAACTTCGCCGTCACGGGCCATTGAGGACAGGATCTGACCTCAATGGCCCGTGAC
>NZ_MUNH01000461.1:0-3051 GCF_002154615.1 Streptomyces recifensis | reverse complement strand
ATCGACAAGACACCCCCTAGCCCGGCTGGCGCTCGGCGAGGCGGGCCAGCGCCGCCTTGCCCTGGCGGCGGACCGCCGCGTCGGACACCGCGGCCGACAGCAGCGGCGCGGTACGGCGCCGGGCCAGCAGCAGCCGCCCGCTGGGCGCCGGGTCGGGGCGCCAGTGGTGCTTGTACGGTTCGTCGCCGCGCATCAGGCTCAGCGTGCCGTGGGAGCCCTCGGCGGTGTGCGTGGCGCAGGCGTCCAGCAGCATGACGGCGACGTCCGCCTTGCGTTCGCGCAGCGAGGGATGAGCGCCGTAGAGGTAGCCGCCCGCGAGGCTCGGGGAGAGCAGCGTGAGGTCGACGGCGACGACCTCCTCGCCGATGCGGAACTCGGTGACGACCGCGTCCCCGGAGCGCACCATCGGCTCCACCGCGCGTACCAAATGCTCCCTGAAGCGGGGCCGCAGATGCTCGGGCGTCACCTTCCGGCCCTGCCACTGGAGCCGGTGCAGCTCCAGCAGCCGGGCCACCGCGGCCTCCGCCTCACCGGGACCGGCCGTGCGCCGGGCCACCCCGAGCGCGGACAGCTTGCGCAGCTTGGCCCGTACCCGCTGCGCCTTGGGGGACGGCAGCCGGGTGAGCAGCTCGTCCATCGGCACCGGGGGCAGCTCCAGGCACAGGGAGTCCGGCACGCGTCGGCGCGGTCCCGGCCAGCGGTCGTAGACGCGCTCCGCCGCGCCGCCGGCGCGTACTTCGCGCAGGTCGACCAGGGCGGTGCGGGCGGCTGTCCACAGGGCGTCGGTCAGGGCCGCGAGGGCGCGGCCGTCGTCGGCGTCGTCGAGCAGGACGTCGCCGTAGTCGGAGACCGTGCCGCCCAGCGGGACCAGCGCGGGGAAGGGGCGCCGGGTGAGGGTGAGAGGGGCGGCGGCGAGCAGGTCGCGGCCCGAGCGCACCAGCAGGACGCGGAGCCTGCCGTTCCTGCCGTACGACTGCCACCAGGAGTGCAGCCAGGCGTGGCTCTGGAACGGGGTCGCGGTGGCGCAGCGCCGGTGCAGGCGGCCCCAGGCGGGGGCGAGGGCGGCGAACGCCATCTCGTCGCTGAGGAGTTGGGTGGTGAGCGCGGGACGCGCGAAGGTTGCGGGGCGCGCCGCGTACGTCGCCGTCACAGCCGGCTGTGGACGTCGGCGGCGAAGGCCGGGCCGGGCAGCGGAGCCGTGAGCGCGGCTTGGGGCTCCTCCCGGCGCCCCGGCCGGACCAGCAGCGCGAGCCCGCCGAGCAGCCCGCCCGCGCCCGCGCCGACCAGCGTGGTCACCCCGGCCGACGCCGAGGACGGCTGGGTCGGCCGCACCGCGCGGGAGAACTGGAGCAGCTCGACGTGCGTGGCCTTCCTGCTCGCGTCGGCCTGCTGGGCGAGCGCGGCGGCGACCGCGTTGGCCATGGCGGCGGCCCGCGCGGGCTGTCCCGAGGTGGCGGAGACGGCGACCATCGGGGCGTCCGGCGAGGTGGCCGTGCGCACGCTCTCGGCCAGGGTGCTCACCGGCACCCCGGCCCGCGCCTGTGCCTCGGCGAGCACGGCGGGCTGGGTGGCGACCCTGCCGTACGCCTGCGCGAAGCCGAGTGCGGTGGAGGTGTCCGAGCGCTCGGCGGGGACGGCGATGACATAGCTGGTCGCCGTGTAGGCGGGGGCCTTGAGCAGGCCGTACCCGCCGCCGATCAGAGCGCCCGCGACGACCCCGGCGGCCACCAGCGACCAGGGCGGCAGGGAACGGGAGCCCGGCAGACGGCCGGTGCGACGGCGCCGGTTGGGATTCTCGGTCATGAGGGGCTGCCTCCGTGAGGGTGTCGGGGCGAGGGGACCGTACGGGTGAGCGCCGAGGTGTAGACGTCCATCAGCCGGGCGGCGCTGCGGGTGATGCAGTAGTGACGGGCCGCCTCCGGGACGGTGCGCGTACCCGGCCCGGCGGCGCGGACCCCGGCGAGCGCGGCGGCGTACGCGCCGGCGCCCCCGCGTACGCGCACGGCGTCGGGGGCGGCCTCGGGTGGCAGGTCCTCCACGGCGGGGCAGGAGGCGTAGCGCACCGGGAGGCCGGCCGCCAGCGCCTCGACGACGGCCAGCCCGAACGCCTCCTCCGGGGAGGGGGCGGCGAGCACGTCCATCGCGGAGGTCAGCGCGGGCAGGTCGGGACCGGTCGAGCCGTCGGGGAGGCCGGGGACCTCGCCCGTGAACAGCACCCGGTCCAGGACTCCGGCTGCGGCGGCGGTGCGGCGGAGCGCGCCTTCCTCCGGCCCGCCTCCCACCAGCAAGAGGTGGCAGTCGGACGGCAGCTGGGCGAGGGCCTCGACCGAGATGTCGAACCGCTTGCCGGGGGCCAGCCGTCCGATGCCGCCGATCACGAACGCGTCGCCCGGGATGCCCAGCCGGGCGCGGACGCGGGCCCGCCGCTCCGGGTCGAAGCGGAAGGGCTCCAGGTCGATGCCGTTCGGGACGACCGCGATACGCGGCTCCGGTACGCCCCAGCGGGTCAGGCGGGCGGCGACCGTGGGGGAGACGGCGACCGTCGAACGACCCAGGCGTTCCCCGGCCAGATACAGCGCGCGCACACCGGAGCTGAGCGGACGCCCCTCCATCTGGGAGTCGCCCAGGGAGTGCTCGGTGGCGACCACCGCGCGCACGCCCGCGAGCCGTGCCGCCAGCCGGCCGTAGAGACAGGCCCGGTAGAGGTGAGTGTGGACCAGGTCGTAGCGGCCGCGCCGGATCAGCCGGGCCAGCCGGGGCAGTGCGGCCAGATCCCGGTTGCCGCCCATGGCGAGGTCGGCCACCCGCACCCCGTCGGCCCGCAGACCGGCCGCCACCGGGCCGGGGTTGGTCAGCGTCACCACGTCGCACTCGACGGGCAGGTGGCGCAGCAGGAGCCGCAGTTGCTGCTCGGCGCCCCCCACCCCGAGGCCGGTGATGACGTGCAGCGCCCGCATCACAGCCCCGCCACGGGTCGGCGGCGCAGCCGGTGCAGCCGGTACTTCAGGAACAGCCGCACGGCGTTGTCGTTCTGCCCCACGTGCACGCGGG
>NZ_MUNH01000460.1:0-7579 GCF_002154615.1 Streptomyces recifensis | reverse complement strand
CGGCCTCGGCAAGGTCGCCTTCGCCGTGTACGCGGACGGCGCCCGCCTCTGGCAGTCCGGCCCGGTCTCCGGCGGCGACCCGGCGGTACCGGTCCACATCGGCCTGGCCGGGCGGAAGACGGTACGGCTGGTGGTGGAGCCCAGGGGCACGGCCTTCGACCAGGCGGCCCTGGCGGACTGGGCCACGTCGCGGTTCAGCTGCGGTTAGAGGGCGTGGCTCCGGCCCGGAGGGCGCCTCGCTGTGGGGCGATGCCGGCCGGGACGGCGCGGGCGCGGGCCGGGGTGCCGGTCCAGCAGGTGCCGCGGCGGGCCAGGAGGCGGCGGAGCCAGAGTTCCAGGGAGACGAGGTCGGCCAGGCCGTCCAGCGGGAGGGGCTCCCCGGCGGCGGCCTCCCGGAGGGCCTTGCGGACCACGCGGGCCTCGACGAGCCCGGCGTCCGCGAGCAGCGGGGTGTCGAAGAGGTCGACCAGGGAGTCGGCGGCCAGCCGCAGGCCCGTGCGGGCGGCGGCGGCCGAGGACGCGTGGGACGGGGTGCCCCAGCCGGGCGGCAGGTCGGTGACCCCGGCGCCCTCCAGCACCGTGCGCAGCACGGCGGAGCGGGCTCCGGGCTTGACGCGCAGGGCCTCGGGGAGGTCGCGGCAGGCGCGGACGACCTGGTTGTCGAGGAAGGGCGCGTGCAGCCGCTGCGAGCGCACCTCGGCGGCCTGTTCCAGGACGCGGAGATCGGCCGCGTGCCGGGCGAGGACGGTACGGGCGCGGAACTCACCGGGTCTCTGCCCGGGCCCGCCGGCCGCCCGGTCGGCCCCGGTCTGCAGGAGAACCGATACTTCGGCCAGTGCTTCCCCGGTGAGCCACCGGGCGGCCGGACCGGGTCTCGCCCAGGTCAGCGCGGCGAGCGAAGCACCGACCGCCCCCTTGGGCTCGTCGAACCGCCGCCGCATCAGCCGCTCGGCCAGCGCCTCCAGGCCGGTGCGGTAGGGGGTACGGGACAGCCGCCGGGCGGCGCCGTACACGCGGGCGGGGACCAGGACCGAGCCGTCGGCGCGGGTGAGGGCGGCGACCGGGCGGACCAGATGGCGCCGCTGACGGTCCAGCAGCAGATCGGCCAGGCGGGCCGGGTGGGCGTCGAGCACCTGGCGGGCGCCGTGGCCGGTGAAGTGGTCGGCGCTGCCCGCGGCGAGCCGGGTGCGGTGCCGGGCGGCGGTGACCAGGGAGGGGCCGGGCTCGTCGGTGAGGGGGCCGTCGAGGTCGGCGTAGGGGAGGGTGTCCTCGGCGCCGGTGACCACCACGTGGTGCAGGCGGGGGTTGGCGGCGAGGGCTCCGGCGCGCTCGAGTTCGGCCTCACGGCCGCCGACGGCCAGGTCGTTGAAGGTGACGGCGAGGAGGCGCTCGCCGGCGCCCGTGCCGTGTCCGAGGAGGGTGCCGGGTCTGCCGGGGAGCCCGGCGGCGAGGAGGGCCAGGGTGCCGGAGGCGGGGCCGCCGGAGAGGTCGGCGCCGATGCCGGGCACCGGCATGCCGCGTGCCGCCCGCCGTTCGGCGGGGCCCATGCCGGGCACGGGGCCGGGGTCGAGTCCGGGGACGTGCCGGGGTGCGGCGAGCCGGACCCTTACGGCTTCCACCAGGGCGTCGCGTACGGCGTCCACCGCGCGGTCGGGGTCGGCGGGGGGTGCGGCGACGGCGAGGGAGGCGACCGGCTCGTAGCCGGCGATCTCGCGCGCTCCGGCGCGCAGCACCAGCGCGTGGCCCGGCGCCACGCGGCGTACGCCCTCGTAGGGGGTGGTGTCCCTCAGGGCGGCGGGTACCTCGGGGGCGGCGAGGAGGGCGGCGAGGTGACCGAAGTCGAGGTTGGCCTCGGTGAGGTCGGCGAGTGGCAGGGCCGCGGTGGCGTAGGCGGTGCCGCCCTCCCAGGGGGCGTGGAAGACCGGGCGGGCGCCCGCGAGGTCGCCGCAGACGGTGATGCGCCGGCCGGCCTGGACGACGGCGGTGTAGCTGCCCGGCCAGGCGGTGAGGTGGCGCAGGGCGCCGCCGCGCGCGGTGAAGAGACCGCGCCGCAGCTCCTCGTCGGAGGCGCCGCAGATGCCGAGGACGGCGATGCGGTTCTGGGCGTCGGCGTGCACCACGCGGACCTCGTCGGGGCGCCAGTCGCCCACGGCCCACAGCGGATCGGGGTCGCCCCACAGCAGATGGGAGCCGACGGGGCGCAGGGTCTCGCCGTCGTACCCGGTGGCTCCCGCGGTCTCGGCGCCGAGAGCGCGCGCGGCGGTGCTGCTCCAACCCACCAACCACCGCATCGACGCCTCCACAGGCTGTGGACCACCAGTGCACCGCACGAACCGGACCCCATGCTGCCATGAAGAACGCGCCGGGGAAGGGTGGTGGCGCCGCCTTCGATCGAGGGAAATCACCAGGAAACACGGCGGGGCCCGGCGCGCGGCCGGGACACGGCGGGGCGCGGCGGGCAGGATGAACGCGCTTCCTGCCTGCGAAGGTTGGCGGGAGGAGGGCGAGGGGAGAGCGATGCGAATGCGCCCCGGTTCACTCCCCCAGAACGCCCTTCGCGCCCTCAAGTGCCGTGGTGGGAACGGAAATACAGATGGCGGAACGACGGCTGTTTTCGGCCAATTTGGCGACCGGGCACGGGATGTGAGCACGCTCCGTACAGGCCCTGCGGAGCGCCCGGCGGCCCGGCGAGCGCGCACGGTCCGGGAGGCGAGCGTCGCCCCCCGGACCGGTCCGCCGCCCGCGGGGATGTAGGCGGCGGCGTCCCCCAGCCCACTGGACGCAAGTACAGCGGGCCGACCCACGCAGAGCCATGGAACCGCTCCCCCGGTGGCCGGACCAGAGCGCACGGACAGGCGCACGGCCACACGCGCGGGGGCACGCCGCGACGGACCGTGCACGGTGCGTACAGGGCCGTACTCCCGTACGGACCGCAATCACGCCATCCGGAACAATGCCCCTTAACGCTTGGGATGCGGCGAACTACGCTGTGTTTACGAATGCCGCGTGGTTATGCCAGCGGGGCAGCCGTCTGTGTCGAGGGGTGGCGCATGTCCAGGGAGCAACGCGGGCCGAACGAGAAACTCGGCACCGTTCTCGCCCTCGCGGGAATCAGCAACGCGGGCCTCGCGCGCCGGGTCAACGACCTGGGCGCGCAACGGGGTCTGACGCTCCGGTACGACAAGACCTCGGTCGCGCGCTGGGTGTCGAAGGGGATGGTGCCGCAGGGTGCGGCGCCGCATCTCATCGCCGCCGCGATCGGGCAGAAGCTCGGCCGGCCGGTGCCGCTGCACGAGATCGGCCTCGCCGACGCCGACCCCGCGCCCGAGGTGGGCCTCGCCTTCCCGCGCGACGTGGGGCAGGCGGTGCGCTCGGCGACCGACCTGTACCGCCTGGACCTGGCCGGACGCCGTGCCGGGTCGGGCGGGATCTGGCAGTCGCTGGCCGGGTCGTTCGCCGTGAGCGCCTACGCGACGCCCGCCTCCCGATGGCTGATAACCCCCGCCGACAGCTCGGTCGAGCGGGAGGCGCACCCCGAGGGGGGCGCCGCCGCACCGATCAAAGTCGGCCACAGCGACGTGCAGAAGCTCCGGGAGGCCGCCGAGGACGCCCGGCGCTGGGACTCCAAGTACGGCGGGGGTGACTGGCGTTCCTCGATGGTGCCGGAGTGCCTCAGGGTGGAGGCGGCCCCGCTGCTGCTGGGCTCCTACTCCGACGAGGTGGGCCGCGCGCTGTTCGGGGCGGGTGCCGAACTGACCCGGCTGGCGGGGTGGATGGCCTTCGACACCGGCCAGCAGGAAGCGGCCCAGCGGTACTACATCCAGGCGCTCCGGCTGGCCCGCGCGGCGGCCGACGTGCCGCTCGGCGGGTACGTGCTCGCCTCCATGTCCCTCCAGGCGACCTACCGGGGCTTCGGCGACGAGGGTGTCGACCTCGCGCAGGCCGCCCTGGAGCGCAACCGGGGGCTGGCCACCGCGCGCACGATGAGCTTCTTCCGGCTGGTCGAGGCGAGGGCCCACGCGCGCGCGGGCGACGCGCACGCGGCGGGGGCCGCCCTGAAGTCGTCCGAGGGCTGGCTGGAGCGGTCCCGTGAGGGCGACAGCGACCCGTCCTGGCTCGGCTTCTACGGCTACGACCGCTTCGCCGCCGACGCCGCCGAGTGCTACCGCGACCTCAAGGCACCCCGCCAGGTGCGCCGCTTCACCGAGCAGGCGCTGTCCCAGCCGACCGAGGAGTTCGTCCGCTCGCACGGGCTGCGCCTGGTGGTCTCCGCCGTGGCCGAACTGGAGTCGGGCAACCTGGACGCGGCCTGCGAGCAGGGCGTACGCGCGGTCGAGGTGGCCGGCCGCATCTCCTCCGCCCGCACCACCGAGTACGTCAAGGACCTCCTCCACCGCCTGGAGCCCTACGGCGACGAACCCCGAGTGGTGGAACTCCGCGAACGGGCCCGCCCGCTGCTGATGGCTCCCGCCTAGGGTCTTTCGTTTGGATCAGGCCGGACCCCGCGAGCCCGGCAGGATCCAAACGAGAGGCCCTAGACGGCACAAGGCTTCTGTGGCGCGGTTTGAAGGCGTTGTCAGTGGCGCAGTGCACTATCGAGGCCGGGAGGTGGTGCAGATGCGGGCGGACGCGTACGACTGCGACGTGCTGGTGGTCGGTGGCGGCATCGTCGGGCTGTCGACGGCGTACGCCCTGACGCGCGCCGCGCCCGGCACGCGGGTCACCGTGCTGGAGAAGGAGCCCGGCCCGGCCCGCCACCAGACCGGCCGCAACAGCGGGGTCGTGCACAGCGGGATCTACTACCGCCCGGGCTCCCTCAAGGCGCGGTACGCGGTGCGCGGCGCCGCCGAAATGATCAAGTTCTGCGCGGAGTACGGCATCGACCACTCCGTCACCGGCAAGCTGATCGTCGCCACCGACCGCGCCGAGCTGCCCCGGCTGCACGCCCTGGTGCAGCGCGGCCGGGAGAACGGCATCCCGGTCCGCGAGCTGGGCGCCACCCAGATCGCCGAGTACGAGCCCGAGGTGCGCGGTCTGGCCGCGATCCACGTCGGCACGACCGGCGTCTGCGACTTCACCGCCGTCGCCCGGCAGCTGGCCCGCGCCTCCGGCGCCGAGATCCGGTACGGCTCGCGGGTCGTCCGGGTGGACCGGCGCCCCGAGCGGGGCGTGGCGGTGCTGACCTCGGCCGGCCAGGTGGTCCGCGCCCGCGTCCTGGTCAACTGCGCGGGCCTGTACTGCGACGACCTGGCCCGCCTCACGGGGGACGAGCCGGGGGTGCGGATCGTGCCCTTCCGGGGCGAGTACTACGAGCTGGCCCGCCCGGAGCTGGTGCGCGGCCTGGTCTATCCGGTGCCCGACCCGGCGTTCCCCTTCCTCGGCGTCCACCTGACCAAGAGCCTCGACGGCGGGGTCCACGTCGGCCCCAACGCCGTCCCGGCGCTCGCCCGCGAGGGGTACGGCTGGGGCGTCGTCCGCCCGCGCGAGCTGGCCGCCACCGCGGGCTGGCCCGGCGCCTGGGCCCTGGCCCGCAGACACTGGCGGTACGGCGCGGGCGAGCTGCGCCGCTCCGTCTCCAAGCCCGCCTTCCTGGACGCGGTCCGCCGCCTGGTGCCCGGCGTGGAGGAACGCGACCTGGTCCGTGCCCCGGCCGGCGTCCGCGCCCAGGCGGTCACCCGCGACGGCACCCTGGTGGACGACTTCCTCATCCGCGAGGGCGCCCGCGCGGTGCACGTCCTGAACGCCCCGTCCCCCGCGGCCACGGCGTCCCTGCCGATCGGCCGGGAGGTGAGCCGCCGGACGCTTACGATGCTGCGGGCGCTGTGAGGGGTCGGGCGGCCGGCTCACCGTGACCGGCACAGGCGTATGCCGGTTCACCGGGATGTACCCAGTGGGGGTGCCGTGACCGACCCCACCCCCGCCGACGCCGTGGGCCCCCTCCTGGGACCGCCTAAAATCGGAGGCACTGTGTCTGACTCCGTGAATGCCACCGAAGCCATCCGGCCCGCCGAGGCCGGGCCGTCCGCGCGGACCTCGCGGAGCAAGGGCGAGCCCCGGTTTCCCGACGGTCCGCAGCCCGATCCCGCCGGATCGCACTTCGAGCGGCGCATCCGCAGCTTCCAGCCCCGGCGCAGCCGGGTCACCACCGGGCAGGCCGACGCGCTGGCCCGGCTGTGGCCGCAGTGGGGGCTGGACATCGACGGGCAGCGGGTCATCGACCTCGCGGAGCTGTTCGGGAACTCCAACCCCGTCGTGCTGGAGATCGGCTTCGGCATGGGCGAGGCCACCGCGCAGATGGCGGCGGCCGCCCCGGACACCAACATCCTCGCCGTCGACGTGCACACCCCCGGCCAGGGAAATCTGCTGAACCTCGCCGACCAGGGCGGCCTGACCAACGTCCGGGTCGGCAACGGCGACGCGATCATCCTGCTGCGGGAGATGCTCACCCCCGACTCCCTCGACGGGCTCCGCGTCTACTTCCCCGACCCCTGGCCGAAGAAGCGGCACCACAAGCGGCGGCTGATCCAGCCCGAGTTCCTCACCCTGGCCGCGACCCGGCTGGCACCCGGTGCGACCGTGCACTGCGCGACGGACTGGGAGCCGTACGCCGAGCAGATGCTGGAGGTGCTGGACGCGCACCCCGGCTTCGAGAACACCCGCGCCGAGGGCGGCTACGCCCCGCGCCCCGCGTTCCGTCCGCTGACCCGCTTCGAGGGCCAGGGCCTGGACAAGGGCCACGTGGTGAACGACCTGCTCTTCCGCCGCGTACCGCACATCAACCCGTAGCCCGGCGGGCCGCAAAGCCCGAGGCCGTACGGCCCGGTGACCGTTAGGGTCGATGTCGTGGCCATCAGTTCTCCGTACCCGCCCCTCCCCGACGGCCCCCGGCCGGTCTGGTGGCGGCGGGAGTGGGTGCGGCACGGGGCGCTGGCCGGGCTGCTGGCGCTGTCCGGGGTGGTGATCCTGGCGCTGGTGCGGCGGCAGACCGGTACCGAGGGGTTCCTCGTCGGGCTGGGGCTGGCCGTGGTGCCCGTGCCCTGGCTGATAGCCGCGTTCCGCTGGCTGGACCGGGTACGGCCCGGACCGTGGCGGAACCTGCTGTTCGCCTTCGCGTGGGGGGCCTGCGCGGCGGCGCTGATCGCCATCGTCGCCAACAGCTTCGCCACCCACTGGATCGCCACCGCGACCGCCGACCCCTCCGGCGCGGACACGCTCGGCGCGACGGTGATCGCGCCGGTGGTGGAGGAGTCCGCGAAGGCCGCCGCCGTCCTGCTGGTGTTCGTGTTCCGCAGACGGGACTTCACCGGGCCGGTCGGGGGCGCGGCGATAGCCGGGGTGACCGCGACGGGGTTCGCGTTCACCGAGAACATCCTCTACCTGGGCAACGCCTTCGGCACGGACCAGTCCATCGGCACCTCGGGCATCGTCTCCGTGACCGCCGCGACGTTCTTCGTACGCGGGGTGATGTCGCCGTTCGCGCATCCCCTGTTCACCGTGTTCACCGGCATCGGCTTCGGGCTGGCCGCCCACCGGGACGAGCCAGCGCAGCCGACGACCGCGGGGCAGGGCGGCCAGCCCG
>NZ_MUNH01000459.1:0-7692 GCF_002154615.1 Streptomyces recifensis | reverse complement strand
GCCTGCCGGGGCCGGCCCCGTGGACCTCGTGAGCGAAGAAGGCACCCGCCGTGACCCATCCCCTCCTCGACCTGCCCCCGCTGACCGCCGCGCGGTTCGCCGCCATCGAGGACCGGGTGGCCCGGCTGCTGGAGACCCGGCAGGACGTGCTGATCACCCAGGGCGAGGCGCTGCTGCCGCTGGAGGGCGCGATCCGCGCGGCCGCCGGCCCGGGCACCGTGGCGCTGAATGTGATCACCGGCCCGTACGGCCAGACCTTCGGCGACTGGCTGCGCGACTCCGGCGCCACCGTGCACGACCTCGCGGTGCCCTTCGACTCGGCGGTCACCGCGGACCAGGTCCGGGCGGCCTTCGCCGAGCACCCGGAGATCGACTTCGTCTCCCTGGTGCACGCGGAGGCGGCCACCGGCAACACCAACCCGGTCGCGGAGATCGGCGAGGCGGTGCGGGAGCAGGGCGCCCTCTTCTACCTGGACGCGGTCGCCTCGGTCGGCGCCGAGCCGGTACTGCCGGACGCGTGGGGCGTGGACCTGTGCGTGATCGGCGCCCAGAAGGCGATGGGCGGGCCCGCCGGGGTCTCCGCGATCTCGGTGAGCGAGCGGGCCTGGGAGCGGATGGCCGCCAACCCCGCCGCGCCGCGCCGCTCCTACCTCTCCCTGCTGGACTGGAAGGAGCGCTGGATCGACGGCGGCCGCAAGGCGCTGCCGCACGCCCCGGCGCAGTTGGAGATGCTGGCGCTGGACGCCTGCATGGAGCGGATCGAGGCGGACGGCCTGGACACGGTGATGGCCCGGCACCGCGACCTCGCGCGGGCCACGCGGGCGGGCGCGCTCGCCCTGGGCGGCGGCCTCCAGCCGTATGTGCGCAAGGAGCGGGACGCGGCGCCGGTGGCGACCACGCTGCGGGCACCGGCGGGCACGGTGGCCTCGGAGCTGGTGGCGCGGGCGCTGGAGAGCGACCCGGGGCTGCCGCTCGCCGCCGGTGGCGGGGCGCTGGCCAAGGAGATGATCCGGGTGAACCACTACGGGCCCGACGCCACGCCGCAGGTGGTGCGCCGCGCGCTGGCGGCACTGGGCACGGCACTGGCCGCACACGGGTTGACGGTGGACCCGGAGGGGGCCATGGCGGCGGTGGACGAGCTCCTGCTCTGACCCCCGGCACCGACGAGCGGCCCGCGCGATTTCGCGCGGGCCGTTTTCTTTTCCGGCGACCGCTCCAACCAATTGTCCATATGACGTAAATTCCCCGTGAATTCACTCGTCCAGGCCCAGCCTTTTTAGCCTGCCCGGTTTTTGCAGAGCTAAACAACTTCGATTTCCAACGGGTTTCCATCCTGTGACACACTCCACATGAGGAGACTTTTGTCCTGGTTCGACCCAGGTCAAATCCGGCATATCTCCGAGAGGTCCGGACCCCACCGAGATCACTGCCGTGCATTTCGCAATTCACCTCGCTAAATTCAGGCCGCATGACTTCCGCATCCGCCGACCTGCTCATCGACAGACCCGCGGTCACCGACGGCGCCGCACTCTGGCGTCTCGCCAAGGACTCGAAAACTCTCGACCTGAACTCCTCGTACAGCTATCTGCTGTGGTGCCGTGACTTCGCCGGCACCTCGGCGGTGGCGCGTGGCGCGGACGGCGAGCCGGTCGGGTTCGTCACCGGCTACGTCCGCCCGGACCGCCCGCACACGCTGCTCGTCTGGCAGGTGGCCGTGGACGGCTCCCAGCGCGGCAGGGGCATCGCCGCCGCGCTGCTGGACGGGCTGACCGCGCGGCTCGCCGCCGAGCAGGGCGTGACGGATGTGGAGACGACCATCACCCCCGGCAACACCGCCTCCGAGCGGCTGTTCACCTCGTTCGCCGAGCGCCACGGCGCCGGGCTGACCCGCGAGGTGCTGTTTGCGGAGGAGCTGTTCCCCGACGGCCCGCACGACCCCGAAGTCCTTTACCGCATAGGCCCGCTGACCCACGTCCCGGCGCACTGACGTCCCCCGAGGAGCGAATCACCGTGACCATCACCCAGCCCGACCTGAGCGTCTTCGAGACCGTGGAGTCCGAGGTCCGCAGCTACTGCCGCGGCTGGCCCGTCGTGTTCGACCAGGCACGGGGCAGCAGGATGTACGACGAGGACGGCCACGCCTACCTCGACTTCTTCGCCGGGGCCGGCTCACTCAACTACGGCCACAACAACCCGGTGCTGAAACGGGCGCTGATCGACTATCTGGAGCGCGACGGGGTGACCCACGGCCTGGACATGTCGACCACGGCCAAGCGGACCTTCCTCCAGACCTTCCAGGACCTGGTGCTCCGGCCGCGCGACCTGCCGTACAAGGTCATGTTCCCGGGGCCGACGGGCACCAACGCGGTGGAGTCCGCCCTGAAGCTGGCCCGGAAGGTGAAGGGGCGCGAGGCGATCGTGTCCTTCACCAACGCCTTCCACGGCATGTCGCTGGGCTCGCTCGCGGTCACCGGCAACGCCTTCAAGCGGGCCGGCGCCGGCGTCCCGCTCGTACACGGCACCCCGATGCCGTTCGACAACTACTTCGACGGCACCGTGCCGGACTTCCTGTGGTTCGAGCGGCTGCTGGAGGACCAGGGCTCCGGCCTGAACAAGCCCGCCGCGGTGATCGTGGAGACCGTGCAGGGCGAGGGCGGCATCAACGTGGCCCGGCCCGAGTGGCTGCGCGCGCTGAAGGAGCTGTGCGAGCGGCAGGACATGCTGCTGATCGTCGACGACATCCAGATGGGCTGCGGCCGTACCGGCCCGTTCTTCTCCTTCGAGGAGGCGGGGATCACCCCCGACATCGTCACGGTCTCCAAGTCGATCTCCGGCTACGGCCTGCCGATGTCGCTGTGCCTGTTCAAGCCGGAGCTGGACATCTGGGAGCCGGGCGAGCACAACGGCACCTTCCGCGGCAACAACCCGGCGTTCGTCACCGCCACGGCCGCGCTGGAGACGTACTGGGCCGACGGCGCCGCGATGGAGAAGCAGACCCGCACGCGCGGCGAGCAGATCGAGCGCGAGCTGATCTCCATCACCGAGGAGAACCTCGCCGACGTGAAGGAGTACCGCGGACGCGGGCTGGTGTGGGGCCTGGAGTTCCACCACAGCGACCGTGCCTCGCGGGTGGCCAAGCGCGCCTTCGAGCTGGGGCTGCTGATCGAGACGTCCGGCCCGCAGGGCGAGGTCGTCAAGCTGCTGCCCGCGCTGACCATCACCCCGGAGGAGCTGGACGAGGGCCTGAGCATCCTCGCCCGCGCCGTCCGGGAGACCGCCTGACCGGCAAGAGGGCCTGACCGGCCAGACCCCCTGACCAGCCAGACCAGCTAGTCCGTCCGACCGGCTAGCAAAGAGGAGGAGACACCGTGATCGTCCGTTCGTTCAAGGACATCGAGGGCACCGACCGGCATGTGAAGGCCAAATCGGGTACCTGGGAGAGCAAGCGCATCGTGCTCGCCAAGGAGCGGGTCGGCTTCTCCCTGCACGAGACGGTCCTGTACGCCGGGACCGAGACGTCCATGTGGTACGCCAACCACATCGAGGCCGTCGTCTGCACCGAGGGCGAGGCCGAGCTGACCGACCACGAGGACGGGCAGGCGTACACCATCACGCCCGGCACCATGTACCTGCTGAACGGGCACGAGCGCCACACGCTGCGGGTGAAGGAGGACTTCCGCTGCATCTGCGTGTTCAACCCGCCCGTGACCGGCCGGGAGGACCACGACGAGAACGGCGTCTACCCGCTGCTCACCGAGCCCGAGGAGGTGTGAGAACCATGACCACGCTCACCACCATTCCCACCGACCTCTACCCGAGCCGGGGCGCGACCGAGGTCCGCATCCCCCGCAAGGACCCGGTCGTCTGGGGTTCCCCGGACACGCCGGGCCCGATCCAGGCGGCCGAGCTGGAGGGGTTCGAGCGCGACGGCTTCCTCACCGTCGACCAGATCATCACCCCCGCCGAGGTGCAGGTCTACCGGCGTGAGCTGGACCGGCTGGTCGGCGACCCGGCGATCCGCGCCGACGAGCGCTCGATCGTGGAGCCGCAGTCCGGCGAGATCCGCTCCGTGTTCGAGGTGCACCGGCTCAGTGAGCTGTTCGCCAACCTCGTGCACGACGAGCGGGTGGTCGGCCGCGCCCGGCAGATCCTCGGCTCGGACGTCTACGTCCACCAGTCGCGGATCAACGTCAAGCCCGGTTTCGGTGCCAGCGGCTTCTACTGGCACTCGGACTTCGAGACCTGGCATGCCGAGGACGGCCTGCCCAACATGCGTACGGTGTCCGTCTCGATCGCGCTGACCGAGAACCACGACACCAACGGCGGCCTCATGATCATGCCGGGGTCGCACAAGACCTACCTGGGCTGCGCGGGCGCCACCCCGAAGGACAACTACAAGAAGTCGCTCCAGATGCAGGACGCGGGCACCCCGTCCGACGAGGCGCTGACCGAGATGGCCAGTGAGCACGGCATCCGCCTGTTCACCGGCGCGGCGGGCTCGGCCACCTGGTTCGACTGCAACTGCATGCACGGTTCCGGCGACAACATCACGCCGTTCCCGCGCAGCAACGTCTTCATCGTGTTCAACAGCGTGGAGAACACGGCGGTGGAGCCGTTCGCGGCGCCGGTGCGCCGGCCGGAGTTCATCGGGGCGCGGGACTTCACTCCGGTGCGGTAGCCCTCGCCCGACCCCTTGTCACCGGGCCGGTGCCTCTTCGTGTGGGACGAGAGGCACCGGCCCGGTCATGTCCGGGCTCAGCCGGCCAGCGCGTCCAGCAGGCGGTCGACGTCCGCCTCGGTGTTGTAGAGGTGGAAGGACGCGCGCAGGTTGCCCGCCCGGTCGGACACCTCGATGCCGGCGCGGCCCAGCTCCGGCTGACGGGAGCCGAGGCCCGGCACCGAGACGATCGCGGAGCCCGGCGCGGGCAGCGCCTGGTGTCCCAGCGCGGCGAGCCCGGCCCGGTAGCGGTCGGCCAGGGCCGTGTCGTGGGCGTGGATCGCGGACACGCCCAGTTCCTCGATCAGCTCCAGGGAGCGGCGCAGCGCCGGGTAGCAGAACAGGGCCGGGCTGAGGTCGAACCGCCGGGCGGAACGGGCGAGTTCGGTGACGGGGCCGTAACAGCTGTCCCAGGGCCGCTCGCCCGCGACCCAGCCCGCGAGCAGCGGGTCGAGCCCGCCGAAGTCCTCGGGGACGACGAAGAAGGCGGCGCCGTGCGGACCGAGCAGCCACTTGTAGGCCACCGACGCGGTGAAGTCCCACTGCCCCGCGTCCATCGGCAGCCACCCGGCCGCCTGGGAGAAGTCCACGTACGTACGCGCGCCGTGGGTGCGGGCCGCCTCGCGCAGCGCGGGCAGGTCGGCCACCTTGCCGTCGGCGGACTGCGCGGCGCTGACGGCGACGAGCGCGGTGCCGGGGCGGACGGACTCGGCGATCCGCTCCACGGGCACCGCGCGCACCTTGAGGTCTCCCCGGACGTGGAACGGGTTGGGTACGGAGGCGAAGTCGTCCTCGGCGGTGAGGACTTCGGCGCCGGACGGCAGCGAGGCGGCGAGCACACCGCCGTGC
This sequence comes from Streptomyces recifensis, assembly GCF_002154615.1. Taxonomy (NCBI): domain Bacteria; kingdom Bacillati; phylum Actinomycetota; class Actinomycetes; order Kitasatosporales; family Streptomycetaceae; genus Streptomyces; species Streptomyces recifensis. The sequence goes on along the minus strand of NZ_MUNH01000459.1, from coordinate 2,126 downwards.
GCGGCGACCGAGGCGCCGAGCGCGACCCGCTCGACGGGGACTCCGGCGAGCCGGGCGTAGGCGGCCCGGCACGCCTCCACGTCGTCCCAGAGCGCGGTCAGCGGCTGCCCCTGCGCCCGCAGCAGGGCAGCGTCGTGCAGGGCTGTGACGGCGCGGGCGGGCAGCAGGCCGTTGCTGGCGGTGTTGAGGAAGGTGCCGACCGGGGCGAACTCGGCGCGGACGAGGCTCTCGAACGTCTCCGTGGTCTCCATGACTCCACTGTGCGGCGCCCGGAAGCCGTCGTCCATCACGCATCTCTACAGGGTGTACCCAAGCAACCCTTATGCGTCAGCCCTGCTGGGGCACCGCGCAGCCGTCGGGGCCACAGGTGCCGGCGTCGTCCTGGACAACCGCCTTCAGCGGGGAGCGGTCACCCCACGCCTGGGTGAGGGCCCGGGTGAAGACCTCGGCGGGCTGGGCGCCGGAGACGCCGTAGGTGCGGTCGAGGACGAAGAAGGGGACGCCGTTCGCGCCGAGCTCGGCGGCCTCGCGCTCGTCGGCGCGGACCTCGTCGGCGTAGGCGGTGGGGTCGGCGAGGACCGCGCGGGTGGCGTCGGCGTCCAGGCCGGCCTCGGTGGCCAGCCGTACCAGGTGGTCGTCGCCGCCGGTGAACACCGACTGCTCGTCGGCGAAGTTGGCCCGGTAGAGCCGGTCGAGCAGCGCCTCCTGCCTGCCCTGCTCCTTGGCGAAGTGCAGCAGGCGGTGCAGGTCGAAGGTGCTGCCGTGGTCGCGGCCGCGGGTGCGGTAGTCGAGGCCCTCGGCGGCGGCCTGGGCGCCGAGGTTGTCCTCGCCGGCCTCGGCCTGCGCCGCGGTCATGCCGTACTTCCGGGTCAGCATGTCGAGTACCGGCTGCACGTCGCCCTTGGCGCGGCCGGGGTCCAGCTCGAAGGAGCGGTGCACGACCTCGACCTGGTCACGGTGCGGGAACGCGGCGAGCGCCTTCTCGAAGCGTGCCTTGCCGACGTAGCACCAGGGACAGGCGATGTCGGACCAGATCTCGACGCGCATCTTCAGGGCTCTCTTCCGCTCGTACCGGACGGGGACTCTCTCCGCCCGGTACGTGAACGTTCAAGCAGGTTGGTTCATTCCCCCGGCGGGGTCCAGCGCAGGAACAGGTGGTGGTCGTCCTCGGCGGGCGGGCGCTCCGGGTCGGGCACCCAGCCCTGGCGGGCGTAGAACGCCTGCGCGCGCCGGTTGTCCACGTGCACGTCGAGCACGGCGGCCCGCCTGCCCCCGGCGAGCCACCGCTCGACGCAGGCGGCGTGCAGGGCGCTGCCGAGGCCCGCGCGCCAGTGGTCCGGCGAGACGTGGAACTGGTACAGCTTCACCGTGTCCGCCGGCTCCCCCTCGGGGGTGCGGAAGGAGGCGATGGCGACGATCTCGCCGTCCCGCACCCCGCACAGCACCTCCCCGTCCGGCCGCTCGACGGACCCGCGCCAGGCATCCGTCCAGTCGACGTCGGACGGCGGCAGCCCGTCCGGGTAGTACGTCGCCCGGGCCCGCGCGTGCAGGGCGGCGATGGCCTCGGCCTCACCGGGCTCGGCCGGACGGATCACCAGGGCGCCCGCTGTCTCGTGACTGATCATGAGGGTGAGGACGCGCCCCGGCACGGGTGAGGTTCCACCCTCGCCCTCAGCTCCCGTCGCGCAGGTCGGCGGGCCACGCGGGCCGGAACTCCAGGTGGTCGTAGGTCACCACGCAGCCCTCGCCGAGCGGTGACTGGGTCATGAAGCCGATCAGGGCGGCGCCGGTCTCCTTCTCGTCGCCGAGGGTGAAGAGGCGGACGAAGGTCCAGCGTTCGCCGTCGCGAGAGGCGTGGAAGGCCAGCGCGCGGCCGGTGCGGCTGACCCTGAGCCAGACGGAACTGCCGGGCACCGTGAAGGAGTTGGCGTCGTCGGAGTGGCCACGGGTGACCACCGTGCAGATGGTGGGCACGTCCGGGGAGTACTCCAGGCAGAGCTTGGCCCAGGCCCGGTCGCCGACGTGGACGTAGAGCACCCCGGCGTCGAAGGCGGCGTTGAAGCCGACCGTGACGCGGGCGATCAGCTGGAAGTCGCCCTCGGGCGACCCGAGCAGCCGGGGCGCGT
>NZ_MUNH01000458.1:0-8733 GCF_002154615.1 Streptomyces recifensis | reverse complement strand
CGAGTGGTGGACGGCGCCGTCCTCACCGGGTACGGCGCCGTCCACCACTCGGCGCGGGTCCAGCCCGGCGAGACGGTCGCCGTGTTCGGCGTCGGCGGGGTCGGCCTCGCCACCCTCCAGGCGGCCCGGATCGCCGGCGCGGCCCGGATCATCGCCGTGGACGTCTCGCCGCGGAAGGAGGAGCTGGCCCGCGCCTGCGGGGCCACCGACTTCGTCCTCGCCGACGAGCAGACCCCGCGCGCCGTCCGCGCCCTCACCGGCAAGCAGGGTGTCGACGTCGCCGTGGAGTGCGCGGGCCGGGCCCAGAGCATCCGTGCCGCCTGGGAGTCCACCCGCCGGGGCGGCCGGACCACGGTCGTCGGCATCGGCGGCAAGGACGAGCAGGTCACCTTCAACGCCCTGGAGATCTTCCACTGGGGCCGCACCCTCACCGGCTGCGTCTACGGCAACTCCGACCCCGCCCGTGACCTCCCGGCCATCGCCGCCCACATCCGCGAGGGCCGTCTGGACCTCTCGGCGCTGGTGACGGAACACATCACCCTGAAGGACATCCCGACCGCTTTCGAGGACATGCTGGCGGGCCGGGGAGGGCGGGCGCTGGTCGTGTTCTAGGGCTTCTCCCGCCGGCGGCTCAGCGCACCCGGTCCGGGCCGGGTGCCGCGTCCGCCACCTGCGCGGGCGCCGTACGCCCCCGCGAGCGGGCCACCGCCACGCCCGCCAGGCACAGCAGGCCGCCGCCGAGCATCACGGGCCCCGGCACCTCGTCCAGGGCCAGCCACGAGATCAGGACCACCAGTGCCGGGACGGCGTACGTCGTCGCGCCCAGTCTGGCGGCGCTCGTGCGGGCCAGGGCGTACGCCCACGCGGTGAAGGCCAGCGCGGTGGGGAAGACGCCGAGGTAGATCATGCCCAGCGTGGCCGACAGCGGGGCGTGGGACGCCTCGGAGACCAGTTGGCCGGTGAAGGGAAGGCAGGCCGCCGCGCCGATCAGGCAGCCGAACGTGGTCACCTGGAGGGCGCTCGCGCGGGCCACCGCGGGCTTCTGCGCGACCACTCCGGCCGCATAGGCGACCGCCGCGAGGAGGCAGGCCACCACGCCGAGCACCGAGGAGCCGCCGCCCCCGGCCGACATGGACAGGCCCACGATCACCGCGCCGGTGAAGGAGACCGCCATCCCCGCCAGCAACCGGGGCGGCATCGGGTCGCCGAGGAACCGGGCCGCGAACAGGGCGATCAGCAGCGGGCCGACGTTCACCACCAGGGCGGCCGTACCGGCGTCCACGCGCTGCTCGCCCCAGTTCAGGGCCACCATGTAGAAGCCGAACCAGAGCACCCCGGACACCAGGATGCCGGGCCAGGCTCCGCGCGGCGGCCACCCCTCGCGACGTATCGCGCACAGCACGGCCAGGGTGAGGCCGCCCGCGAGCAGCCGGCCGAGCGCCAGCGCGCCCGGCGAGTAGGCGTCACCGGCGGTGCGGATCACCACGAAGGCGGACGCCCACAGCAGCACGGTGACCACGGCCGCGGCCGTGGGCAGCAGACGATGACGCGGACTGAGGTCCATCGGACTCCTCGATCGATTCGGTGGAAAGCCGGGCGGTCTCAGACCAGCGCCCGCTCGTCGATGCCCAGCAGCTCCGCCAGCGCACGGGCCCCCTCGGACGTCACCCGCACCGCGCGCCCCGAGCCCACGCGGGCGCACCACCCGGCGTCCAGCGCGTGCCGGCACAGCGCCGCGCCCGCCGCGCCCCCGAGATGCGGGCGCCGCTCCGTCCAGTCCAGGCAGGAGCGGGCCAGCGGGCGGCGGGTGGAGCGGTCGACGGTGATGCCCGCGTCGCCGAACCAGGCCAGACCCTGGTCGGTCAGCGCGAAGCCGGTGTCCTGGCGCAGCAGCCCGCGCGAGGTCAGCGCGTCGGTGACCGTGATGCCCAGCCGCCCGGCGAGATGGTCGTAGCAGGTGCGTCCGCGCGCGAGGGCGGACTGGGTACGGACCTCCCGCAGCGTGCGCGGGACGTCGACCACCACGTCCTGCGGCAGATGCGCCGCCAGATCCTCGACGAGCTGCGCGGCGCGCGGGTCGGCCAGCCGGACGTAGCGGTGTCGCCCCTGGCGTTCCGTCGCGAGCAGACCGCCCGCGACCAGCCGGTTCAGGTGCCCGGTGAGGGTCGAGGGCGCGACCCGGACGTGCCGGGCGAGTTCCCCGGCGGTCCACGCGCGCCCGTCCAGCAGGGCCAGCAGACAGCCGGCCCGCGTCTCGTCGGCGAGCAGCGCGGCGAGCGAGGCGAGGGCGGTGGCGCACGGTTCGCTGGCGGTCATGTGCACAGCATGCGGGACGGACGCTTCGGCGCCCACCGAATCATGGCCGGTGCTCCGGCTCCCCGTACTGCGCCTCCAGCCCGGCCAGCAGCGCCGCGAGCCCCACCTCGAAGGCTCGCTCGTCGATCTTCTCCTGCTGCTCGGCGAGGAGATGGGCCTGCCCGAGGTGGGGATAGTCGGCGGGGTCGTAGGCGCTCGCGTCGTCGACGAAACCGCCCGCGAAGGAGCTGAGCGCGGAGCCCATGACGAAGTACCGCATCAGCGCGCCGATCGAGGTCGCCTGCGCCGGGGACCAGCCCGCGTCGACCATCCCGCCGTACACCGCGTCCGCCAGCCGCAGCCCCGCCGGACGGCGGCCGGGGCCGCGCGCGAGGACGGGGACGATGTTGGGGTGGTCGCGCAGCGCGGACCGGTAGGAGACGGCCCAGTCGTGCAGCGCGGTCCGCCAGTCCCGTCCGTCCTCGAACATCGACAGGTCGACCTGCGCGCTCACCGAGTCCGCGACCGCCTCCAGGATCTCGTCCTTGGTGCGGAAGTGGTTGTAGAGCGAGGGCCCGCTCACCCCCAGTTCGGCGGCGAGCCGGCGGGTGGAGACGGCCTGGAGCCCCTCCGCGTCCACGAGGGCCCGTGCCGTCGCGACGATCCGGTCGGTGCTGAGAAGGGGCTTGCGCGGTCGGGCCATGGCGCACATAGTAGGGCTGCGAGCAGAAACTAGCACTGCTAATTTAAATGTACGTCTTTCAAGGGCCTTACGGGTTCCCGCTGAGGCCGTGTGGGGTGATCGCGTGGTGAACCTGGCCCTGAGCGAGGAACAGGCGGCCGTACGGCGACTGGCCCGTGACTTCGTGGAGCGCGAGATCGCGCCCCACGTCACCGCATGGGACCGCGCCGAGGAGGTCGACCGGGGCATCGTGAAGAAGCTCGGCGAGGTCGGCTTCCTGGGGCTGACCATCGACGAGGAGTACGGCGGCTCCGGTGGCGACCATCTCGCGTACTGCCTGGTCACCGAGGAACTGGGGCGCGGTGACTCCTCGGTGCGCGGGATCGTCTCCGTCTCCCTCGGCCTGGTCGCCAAGTCCATCGCCGCCTGGGGCGACGAGGAGCAGAAGCGGCGCTGGCTGCCGGGGCTGACCTCCGGCGAGCTGGTCGGCTGCTTCGGCCTCACCGAGCCCGGCACCGGTTCGGACGCGGGCAACCTCACCACGCGGGCCGTACGGGACGGCGACGACTACGTGCTGAGCGGCACCAAGATGTTCATCACCAACGGCACCTGGGCGGACGTGGTGCTGCTCTTCGCCCGCTCCACCGACGCCCCAGGCCACAAGGGTGTCTCCGCCTTCCTCGTCCCCACCGGCACCCCCGGCCTCACCCGCCGGACCATCCACGGCAAGCTCGGCCTGCGCGGCCAGGCCACCGCCGAACTGGTGCTGGAGGACGTGCGGGTGCCCGCCTCCGCGATGGTCGGTGCCGAGGGCAAGGGCTTCTCCGTCGCCATGTCCGCGCTCGCCAAGGGCCGGATGTCGGTCGCCGCGGGCTGCGTCGGCATAGCCCAGGCCGCCCTGGACGCGGCCGTCCGGTACGCCGGTGAGCGCGAGCAGTTCGGCACCTCCATCGCCCGGCACCAGCTGGTGCAGGAACTGATCAGCGACATCGCCGTGGACGTGGACGCCGCCCGCCTGCTCACCTGGCGGGTGGCCGACCTGATCGACCGGGGCGAGCCGTTCGCCACGGAGTCCTCCAAGGCCAAGCTGTTCGCCTCCGAGGCCGCCGTGCGCGCCGCCTCCAACGCCCTTCAGGTGTTCGGGGGTTACGGCTACATCGACGAGTACCCGGTGGGCAAGCTGCTGCGCGACGCCCGCGTGATGACCCTGTACGAGGGCACCAGCCAGATCCAGAAGCTCCTCATCGGCCGCGCGCTCACGGGCGTCTCCGCCTTCTGAGGCCGCGCCCTTCTGAGTACGGGTACTCAAGTACCTCGGCGGATGTGGCCCGCGCCGCGTCCGCCGACACTCGTGCCATGAGCGACACACCCGTCAAGCAGCAGAGCACGGCCGCCTTCTACGGACAGGCCGTCGCCTCCTTCGCCGTCGCCATGACGGCCACCGCGATCGGCATCTACCGGCTGGACGCCAACGCCTGGGTGCGCGGCTTCCTCGCCATCGCCGTCCTCTACCTCGTCACCTCCGCCTTCACCCTCGCCAAGGTGATCCGCGACAGACAGGAGGCCGGCGAGATCGTCAGCAGAGTCGACCAGGCCCGCATGGAAGAACTCCTCACCTCCCACGACCCGTACCGCAAGACCCCGGGTCCGCAGCAGTCTCGCTAAGCGGCCGCTCACCTTCGGCGGTATGGTGGTGATCCTGTCATCCGAGGAGGGGCGAGCGATGAGTACGGCGGAGGAGACGGTCGGCGGCGAGGCCGACGCGTGGGCCGAGGTCACCCCGGACGCGGCCCGGCGGCTGCTCGTCGCCGCCGTGGAAGCCTTCGCCGAGCGCGGCTACCACGCCACCACCACCCGCGACATCGCGGGCCGCGCCGGGATGAGCCCGGCCGCGCTCTACATCCACTACAAGACCAAGGAAGAGCTGCTCCACCGGATCAGCCGCATCGGTCACGACAAGGCGCTCGACATCCTGCGCACCGCCGCGCGCGGCGAGGGCACGGCCGCCGAGCGGCTGGCGGACGGGGTCAGCTCCTTCGTCCGCTGGCACGCCGGCCGCCGCACCACCGCGCGGGTCGTGCAGTACGAGCTGGACGCGCTCGGTCCGGACGCCCGCGCCGAGATCGTCGCGCTGCGCCGCCAGGTGGACGCCGAGGTGCGCGGGATCGTCGAGGACGGCGTGGCGGCCGGCGAGTTCGAAGTGCCCGACGTGCAGGGCACCACCCTCGCCATCCTGTCGCTCTGCATCGACGTGGCCCGCTGGTTCAACGTGGACGGCCCGCGCACGCCCGAGCAGGTCGGCGAGCTGTACGCGGGCCTCGTCCTGCGGATGGTCGGGGCCCACTGACCCCGACGCCCGCCTTCCGGGATCAGAAGTAGTAGCGGGACACCGACTCCGCCACGCACACCGGCTTGTCGCCGCCCTCGCGCTCCACGGTGAAGGCGACCGACACCTGGACCCCGCCCGGCACGTCCTCCACGCCGGTGATCACCGCCGTGGAGCGCAGCCGGGAGCCGACCGGCACCGGGGCGGGGAAGCGGACCTTGTTGGTGCCGTAGTTGACGCCCATCCGCACGCCCTCGACCGCGATGAGCTGCGGCCCGAACAGGGGGAGCAGGGAGAGGGTGAGGTAGCCGTGCGCGATCGTGGTGCCGAAGGGGCCCGCTGCCGCCTTCTGCGGGTCCACGTGGATCCACTGGTGGTCGCCGGTGGCCTCCGCGAACAGGTCGATCCGCTTCTGGTCGACCTCCAGCCAGTCGGTGTGGCCGAGCTGCTCGCCCACGGCCGCCTTCAGCTCGTCGGGGGAGTGGAAGGTCCTCGGTTCTGCCATGATCCCGGCCTCTCGCGTCGTAAGTCTAAGCAACTGCTTAGCATGGTGGGGTGGACCGCGCCTGTCAACGGCTCGCCCGGTCCGGCGGGTCGGTAGGCTCGGGACGGTGCCCCAGCTTCCCGAGAAGATCCACGAGCTGACCGTCGGCCAGTTGTCCGCGCGCAGCGGTGCTGCCGTCTCCGCCCTGCACTTCTACGAGTCCAAGGGCCTGATCAGCAGCCGCCGCACCTCCGGCAACCAGCGCCGCTACACCCGCGACACCCTGCGCCGGGTCGCCTTCGTACGCGCCGCCCAGCGGGTCGGCATCCCGCTCGCCACCATCCGCGAGGCCCTCGCCGAGCTGCCCGAGGAGCGCACCCCGACCCGCGCGGACTGGGCCCGGCTCTCCGAGGCGTGGCGCTCGGAGCTGGACGACCGGATCAACCAGCTCAACCGGCTGCGCGACCACCTCACCGACTGCATCGGCTGCGGCTGCCTCTCCCTGGCCACCTGCGTGCTGTCCAACCCGGACGACGTGTTCGGCGAGCGCGGCGCCGGGTCCCGCCTGATGCGGGAGGAGCGAGGGCCGCGTGCGCACTCCTGAGCTCGTCGCGGCGCTGGCGCAGACCTGGCTGGGCGAGCACGCCCAAGCCCGTCTCCGGCCCCGTGGACCGACCGACCTCGCCGACCGCACGGCCCTCCTCGCGCTGCCGTACGACGCCCGCCGGAACGACCCCTACTGGTCCCGCTGAGCCGAGTGTTCCCTCAGTCCCGCCGCCACCAACCCTGCGTTGGACAGAGCCCGTTCGCCGTCCGGCAGGAACAGTGTGTCCTCCAGGCCGATACGCGTCGCCAGTCCCAGCCGTCCGGCCAGCCGCAGCACCGGCCACGCGCCGCCGTCCTCGCCGTGCAGCAGGACGGGACGGCCGTGCGCCGTGCCCAGTTCGGTCAGCAGGGCGTGCGCCGACGCCTCGGCGGTCGCCGGGCCGGTGTCCGTCACCTCCGCCAGTACCCGCAGCACGCGCGGCCCCAGCGGCGAGGCGGCGAAGCGCGCCGCGCCCTCGGTGCCGGACCAGATGCCCGCCTCCACGCCGACGCCCCGCGCCAGCAGCAGCGCGGCCAGCTCCTCGGCGCCCGGCTCGTGCCAGTTGACCGAGGCGAAGTCGGGCAGCACCGACCAGGAGCGCACCCGTTCCAGCCGTGCGGCCGGATCGGGTTCGGCCCAGGCGCCGGTGGTCACCCCGACCGGCACCCCGGCGAGCCCGCGCAGTGCCTCCACCACGGGCCCGACGACGCGTGCGGACAGGGACTCCCGCCCGCACGGCGCCCGGGGATGCGCATGCGCCTCCGTGGCCCCGGCGGCGACCGCCTCCGCCGCCGACCGAGCCAACTCCTGCGGCGTCAGAGGAACTTGCACCCCGTCCGCCGCCGTTCTGCTCCCGTTCAGACAGACCTGCACCGCACCCATGGTGCCGCACCCGGTCAGGCCGACATCAGCAGCCGCTCCCGCCGCGCCGAGGCCAGCGCGTCGTCGGTGAGCACCGGACGGGGCACCAGGATGCCGCAGTCCGTGCACACCGGCCCGGCCGACGGCTCGTGATCGAGGCCGTACCGCCACACCAGCCGCTCGCCGTCGCACACGGGGCACACCGACCCCGGCGGGCGCTCCAGGGCGCTGATGATCCGGTGCAGTACGTCGGCCAGCGGCTCACGGGGGTGCAGCCGCGGGTCGTCGCACCAGGCGACACCGAAGCCGCCCCAGGTCATCCGGTGCCAGTCGTCGACACTGCCCGGCCTGCGCAGGCCGTCGTGCTTCTCCTTCTTCCGGCGTTCCGCGAAATCGGCCTCGTAGGTCAGCCACACCGCGCGCGCCTGCTCCAGCTCCACCAGTGCGGCCACGAGCCGCGCCGGGTCGGGGGAGCGGTCCTCCGGGCCGAAACCGGCCCGCCCGCACAGATGGTCCCAGGTCGCCCGGTGCCCGTAAGGAGCGAACCGCTCCAGGCACTTGCGCAGTGAGTAGCGCCGCAGCGCCAGATCGCATCGCGGATCGCGCACCTGTCTCGCCAGACTTCGGAATCCGGCCATCGCCCTGCACCTCCGTCACACCTGTGTCCGCTCTTCGGTCACCTCGGCGTCGCCGTACGGCTGTCGCGCGACGTCGCCGGATAGACGTGTCGCGGGCCGATCCGGCTCCATCCGATTTCCGATGCCCTCCCATAACGCCTTCCGGGTTGACCGCCGGGCATCGGCCCGGCCTGTCCCGGAACTTGACGCATGTTCACCTTTCCTCGCGGGGATACCGGCGGTAACGTCCGGCCCACCCCCGTCGGGAGGAGCTGCCATGCCACGGCGCACCCCACGTAACGTGTTGTCCGACAGACTCAGAACTCCTCGCACTCTCTCCGGGTTCCTGAAGACGGCCTCGATATGCGTCCTGATCGCCGGTTGTCTTTCACCGCTCGGTCAGGCGGCGGCCGCCACAAGCGCTCCCACCGCGACGAACGACTACTGTTCCGGCCAGTGTTCGGACATCCTTCCGCCGGGTGAGAACGGCAATGCCACCCTGGCGCAGATCCTGCTCAACCAGGCTTTCGGCACCCAGCCGGCGCACGCCGAGGACCAGCTCGGCCCCTACGCGAATCTCGCCACCGGCCACCCCGGCCTGACCGACGCGAAGATCAACAACTTTTTCAACGACGCCTCCTTCGGCGTCCCCGCCACCCAGGTCGCCTCCACCGAGAAGCCCGCCGGGCGCACCGACGTCACGATCGTCCGGGACAAGAAGTCCGGCGTGCCCCACATCACCGGCACCACCCGCTACGGCACCGAGTTCGGCGCCGGTTACGCGGCCGGGCAGGACCGGCTGTGGCTGATGGACGTGTTCCGGCACGTGGGCCGGGGCCAGTTGACCGGCTTCGCCGGGGGCGCCCCCGCCAACCAGGGCCT
>NZ_MUNH01000457.1:0-6612 GCF_002154615.1 Streptomyces recifensis | reverse complement strand
CGACCACGGTGAGCGCGGCGACCACGAGGAGGGCGACGGCCTTGGTCTCGGTGCCGCCGCCCCAGCCGAGGCGGCTGAAGACGGTGGCGGTGGCGAGGGTGGCGAGCGAGGCGAGTGCGGTTTCCCAGCCGACCGTGAGTATCCAGGAGATGAGGGACGGGAGGCGGTTGCCGCGTACTCCGTAGGCGGCGCGGCTGAGCACCATGGTGGGCGCGGAGCCCCGTTTCCCCGCTACCGCGATGAGGCCGCAGAGCAGGAACGAGGCGACGATGCCGAGGCTTCCGGCCGCGAGGGCCTGCCAGAAGGAGATGCCGAAGCCGAGGGCGAAGGCGCCGTAGCTGAGGCCGAGAACGCTGACGTTGGCGGCGAACCAGGGCCAGAAGAGGTGGCGCGGGGTGCCCTTGCGGTCCGCGTCCCCGATGACGTCGAGGCCGTGGGTCTCCAGTTGGATCTGGCGGCCGTCGGCTCCGCTGTCCTGGGGGTGCTGCGGCTGCGTCATCGGCGACCTACCTGTCCTGACGTGTCGCGTCCAAGCTAGGCGGGGGGATGGAGGGGCGCAAGGAACGACCCGGCGTGACCCGGTGGCCCTGACCGGGGCCTTCGGGCGGGAGAGGGTTGGCAGCCCTCGGAAATGACATTAGGTTAGGTCACCCTAATCATGTTGCCGACATCCGGTCGGCAACGCGGCGGCCTCCGGTCGTGCGCGTGACCGTGAGCTCTGCCAGGGAGGCAGCCTTGTCGACACCCCCCTTCTCCTCGGTCATCCGCACCGCCAGCCAAGACCGGCACACCGAGGCCGAGCAGGCGCCGTTCATGAACGACCTGCTCGGCGGCCGGTTCGGCATGGACGCCTTCGCCAGGTACACCGAGCAACTCCTTTTCGTCTATCGCGCCTTGGAGGACTCCGCAGCTCTCCTGGAGGCCGACCCGGTCGCGGGCCCGTTTCTGCGCCCGGAGCTGCGGCGGGTGGCCGAGCTGGAGCGCGACCTGAGGCATCTCCTGGGCGAGGAGTGGCGCGACCGGGTGGCCCCGCTCCCCGCGACGGAGCGGTACGCGGCCCGCGTCCGCGAGGTCGCCGCGAGCTGGCCGGCGGGATATGTGGCCCACCACTACACCCGCTACCTCGGCGATCTGTCGGGCGGTCAGGTGATCCGGCGCGTCGCGGAGCGGACCTGGGGGCTGGAGAGCAAGGGCGACGGTGTCCGCTTCTACGTCTTCGAAGGCATCGACAACCCGGCCGCCTTCAAACGCGAGTACCGCGCGCGGCTCGACGCGCTGCCGGTGGACGAGCTGGAGAAGCGGCGCGTGGTCGAGGAGTGCCGGTTGGCGTTCACCCTGAACAACGCCGTCTTCACCGACCTCGGCACCCTCTTCCCGGCCACCGCCTGACAGGTTCCCCCATGGCGGTCCACACGGGACCGCTGACGAGCGGCGCGACGATGCCTTCTACCCGACCGACATGACACCACATACCCTCATTGAGTCGTGAAGTACTCGCATCGCACCGAAAGGTCCTTGTGATGCAGATCCTCACCCTCAACAACGGGGTCCAGATGCCGGCCCTGGGGCTTGGTGTCTTCCAGACGCCGCCGGACGAGACACGGGGCGCTGTCATGGCCGCGCTCGACCTCGGATATCGGCACATCGACACGGCCGCCGTGTACGGCAACGAACGTGAAGTCGGCCAGGCCATCCGCGAGTCCGCCGTCCCCCGCGAGGAGGTCTTCGTCGAGACGAAGACCTGGATCAGCGACTACGGCTACGACGAGACCCTTCGCAGCTTCGACAAGAGCGCCGCCAAGCTCGGCCTCGACCAGATCGACCTGCTGATCCTGCACCAGCCCCTCCCGTCGGACTTCGACAGGACCCTCGCCGCCTACCGCGCCCTGGAGAAGCTCCTCGCGGAAGGCGATGTCCGTGCCATCGGCGTCAGCAACTTCATGGTCGACCACCTGACCGCTCTGCTCGACGCCACCACCGTCGTCCCCGCCGTCAACCAGCTCGAGGTCCACCCCTACTTCCAGCAGCGCCCGGTCCTCGACCTCGACGACCGCCACGGCATCCTCAACCAGGCGTGGTCCCCCATCGGCGGCGTCACCTTCTACACGGGCCACGACGATGGCCGCCGGAGCGTCCTGGACGACCCGGCTGTCACCGCGATCGCCGGGGTGCACGGCAAGAGCCCCGCCCAGGTGCTGCTTCGCTGGGGTATCCAGCAGGGCCGCTCGGTGATCCCCAAGTCGACCAAGCCCCACCGCATCGCCGAGAACATCGACGTCTTCGACTTCGCGCTCACCGCGGACGAGGTGAAAGCCCTCGATGCCCTGGAATCCGGGCGGCGAGGCGGCCCCGAACCGGAGAACGTCACCCTCGCTGCCTACGGGCACATCCTCATCCCCGAAGCCTGACACGCCGACACCGACGCCCGCTGCTTACTGCGCATCGCGGCCGTACTGCCCGAGGCCGACCAAGACGGGCCGCGACTTCGTCGGCGGCCCGTCATGGCAGTCGAGGCCGACCATCACCTTCGACCGGCCCGAGTTCGCAAGCTGCCGGCCATGCCGGAGCTGCGGCTTCAGGATGGAAACCGCTCTTGGTCCAGGTCAGTCGCAGTAGGGGAGATCAAGTTCGTAGGTGTGCCGGACCCGGACAGGCACGTACTCGGGAGAGAGCGGGTACTAGTTGTCGAGGACCCTGGCGGTGGCGTTGGTCTGCAGACGCCACTCACCGCCGCGGGATGTCCTGCACACCCACTACTCACCCCCGGATCAGGCCCCGCGCTTTCGGCCGGCCGCTTTCTTCGCCGGGGCCTTCTTCGCCGGGCTCTTCCGAGCTGCCGTCTTCTTCGACCGCTTCGGCATTTCGTGCACGTCGGCCGGCTCCCCGCGTGACTCCCTGGCCTGGGCCACGGACTGATTGAGCGCCGCCATCAGGTCGAGGATCTTGCCGGGCTTCTCCGGCTCCTCGGACTGTGGCAGCGCGTGGTTCTCCCGCTTCGCCTCGATGATCTTCTGGAGTGCCTCGGTGTACCGGTCCGTGAAGTCGGGGCCGTCGAGGTCGTCGCGGGTCATCGTGTCCATGAGGGCGAGGGCGCCGGTCAGCTCTTGGTCGGACACGGCCGCCTCGTCCGGCAGCAGCTCAGCCGGGTCGCGGATCTCGTCGGGCCAGCGCATCGCGTGCAGGACGAGGACGTCGCCCCGGACCCGCAGCAGACCAAGCCTCTCGCGCCCGCTCCAGGCGTACTTGGCGACGGCCACCCGGCTGGACCGGCTCAGGGCCTTCGTCAGCAAGGCGTACGGCTTGGCCGCCACCTGACCGTCGGCGACAAGGTAGTAGCCCTCGGCGATCCGGATCGGATCGACGGAGTCGACGGGGACGAAGGCGACGATCTCGATCGCGCGGGCGGTGGGCAGCGGGAGGTCGCGGAGGTCGTCGTCGCTGATCGGGATGACCACGTCTTTGGTGAGCTGGTAGCCCTTGCCGATCTCGGCCTGGCTGACCTCGCGGCCCTCCAGCTCACACACCTTGCGGTTCCGGACGCGGCCGCCGTCCTGGGTGTGCACCAGGTGGAAGTGGATGCTGTGGTCCTCGGTGGCGGAGACGACCTTGATCGGGACGGTGACCAGGCCAAAGCTGATCGCGCCGCTCCACACGGTTCGAGGCATGCCGACCTCCAGGAAGAGCCCCGAGCACGTCCAGCCTACGGGCGCCCGTGCGAGCGCGCGCCTGCCTGGGGGAGCCGGGGCGGGACCGGTCGACGGGTGGCGGGCCGACGTGGTCCCTCCCTGCGCGGCGGCGTCGGTGCCGCTCGGAAGCGGGCGGCACCAGCGAGGCCACCTACTCCCCCAATTCGTCAGGAACAAGATCAGCACGCACTTCGGAAGCCCCGCCGGTCAGGATCGCTGAGCACAAGACCCGCAGCTCAACCCATTCTTAAACGATCAGTTGGGGGACATGACCTCGTAGAGGTTCCCGGCGTCATCGGTGAAGTACAGGCCGCGAGGGCACGACGGGTGGTCGATCCGGCCGTTGTCGGGCTCGCTGGGATCGTTGCCATAGGGCACCCCGGCGGAGTTGAGCCGGGCGAGGATCGCGTCGAAGGACGACGGGTCCACGTCGAAGGCCAGGTGGTGGCCGACCGGATTCTCGTCGGACATGAAGTCCAGCGTCAGGGATCGGCTAGGGGGCCAGCAGCCCGTTGATCTGGTCGTGGACCGCCGTACGGGCGGCCGGGACGTCGCTCAGGAGCGTCGGTCCGAGCGCGGACAGCGGTTCCTCGGGGTCGGTGCCGCACTCGGTGCTCTCGCTGACGACCTCGTAGCCGTCGCGTACGGCGATGTTGAGCCGGAAGCGGCCCTCGCCGAGGGCGTGCAGGGCGGAGGCGACGACGAGGGGCGGCGGTCCGCCGGGCTCGCCCTCGTGCTTGCGGTAGGCGCTGGCCACGGGGGTGCGCCAGCGCAGGCTGAGCAGGAGGGGGCTCTTGGCGACGACCTCGGCCAGATCGGTGTCGTACACCCCGGTGGAGGTCAGCACCGTGGCGCGGGTGTCCAGGACGAGGGCCGCCGGGAGGAGGCAACGCAAGGTGCTGCCCGCGATGTTGCCGCCGACCGTGGCCGCGCGGCGTACGGCGCCGGTGCCTACCGAGCCTGCCGCGCGGCGCAGCACCTCGGGTACGCGGTCGTCGACGCGGTTGAGGACGACGGCGCCGCCCAGTTCCTCGGGGCCGAGGACGTTGGCCTCGGGCAGCTCGCGCAGTGACACGGCCTGGGTCGGGAACCCGTCCCGCTGCCAGGTGGCCCAGACCAGGGTGGCGCCGCCCACGGGCACGGCTCCCTCGGCCAGGTGGTCGCGCGCTTCGGACACGGACGTGGGCAGACGCAGCAGCACTGTGGCCAACCTGCCTTTCCTCGGGGGGTCCGGCGAACGGCCGCCTCCGCGGCCGGAGTTATTCTCGCCGCCTTCGGAGGGGCGCGTACAGGGCTCACCGTCACGCGCCCCGTGCGCCCCCTCCACCACCCCGTGAGTCGGGCCCGCAGCGGTGTCACACAGACCCACGCCGCGGGCCCGGCTGATCGCCCGGCACGCGGCGGGAGGGCTGGGGCCTGTCCGACCATTCCCGTCTGCCGCGCGACGCCACGCACGCATTCTCGCCGCACGGCCCCCTCCGGGCGACGACGCGACTTGTCGGGCAGGCCCTAGGGGAGGCGCGCCACGCCCGCGTAGATCCCGCTCTTCTCGGCCGCCGGAACCTCGCCGTCCTTGAACCACTCGGTGGCCGTGACGAGGCCGGGCTCGACCAGTTCCAGGCCCTCGAAGAAGCGCTCGACGCCCGCGCGGTCGCGGAAGCCCAGCCGGATGCCGCCCTTGGCGTACTCGGCGGTGACCTGGGCCGACAGCTCCGGGAAGATGTCGGAAGAGGCGTGGGAGAGGACCAGGTAGCTACCGGAAGGGAGGTTGGCGAGAAGGTTGGAGACGAGCCCGTACGGGTCCTGGTCGTCGTTGATGAAGTGCATCAGGGCGATCAGGGACAGGGCGATGGGCCGGTCGAAGTCGAGCGTCTGGCGGGCGTTCTTGATGATGGCGGCCGGGTCGCGGACGTCGGCCTCCACGTACTGGGTGGCGCCTTCGGGGCGGCCGACGAGCAGTGCCTCCGCGTGCCGCAGCACGATCGGGTCGTTGTCGGTGTACACGATCCGCGCGGTCGGCACGATCCGCTGGACTATCTGGTGCAGGTTGGGCTCGGTCGGGATGCCGGTGCCGATGTCGAGGAACTGGTCGATGCCCTGCGCGGCGAGCCAGGCGACGGCGCGGTTCATGAAGGCGCGGTTCTGCCGGGCGCCGTCCCGCGCCTCGGCGGGCAGCCGCTCCCCCACCGCTTCGTCCACGGGGTAGTTGTCCTTGCCGCCGAGCAGCCAGTCGTATACCCGCGCGGGGTGCGCCGTGCTGGTATCGATCTGCCGGGGGGCGGGCGTGCCGGTGGTCATGGGCGGGCTCCGTCATGATTCTGGCCGGTGCGAACACAGACGATCATCTAGTGGTGGTCGTCATTCTGCATGCGGGGCACGGGAGTTGACCAGGTGGGTGACCGGCGGCGAGCCCCTGCCCGGCCGGGTGTGACCCATGACCGACCCTGGTCTCCAGGTTTCGAAAGTATTAGCTGATAATTTGTGAAGCTCGCGGGCAGACACGGGGCCAGGGGGTAACGATTTGGCCATCGGTGCCACCGTGATGGTCACCGATTCCGGCCGGTCCGTCTGCCCGCGCGAGCAAGGCCGAGTGGGGAGGGAGACCTGTCGTGACCGAGGCAGGGCGGGGGGCGGACGCCGATGACGCCACGGGTGCCGGCGGCGCCGACGGGGTCCGGCGTGGGCGAGGCCGGCGCGCGGCGCCGAAGCGGACGTGGGGACGCCGTGCCCAGGAGCCGGACCGGCAGGAGCCCCAGAGCACCCCGGAACCGGCGGCGTTCGAGCCCGAGGCCACCATGCAGCTGCGGGTCGGCACCATCCGGCCCGACGAGACGATGCAGCTCAAGATCGTCGCGCTGGACGGCACCCGCCCCGCACCGCAAAGCGAGCCGAAGGCCACCGAGGAGGCCGGCGCCCCCCACCCCTC
>NZ_MUNH01000456.1:0-6484 GCF_002154615.1 Streptomyces recifensis | reverse complement strand
GCTGATCGCCCGCGCGGGCGTCGCCGCCAGCGGCCTCGCGAACCCGTCCGGCGGGCGCGGCAGTTGGCGCGCCACCTGGGCGTACGCGCTGCTGCTGACCATCACCACCGCGTTCACCCCCGTGGTCTGGCCCGCGGCGCTGGTGCTCGGCGTCGGCGTGCTCGTGCTGCGCCGCTCCGACCCGGTCGCCCACCTCCTGCGCTTCCTGGCCCAGCTCGGCACCCCGCTGCTGGTTCTCGCGCCCTGGTCGCTGACCCTGCTGCCGACCGGCTTCTTCACCGAGGCCGGGCTGGACTTCGGTGCCTCGGCGGCCTCCGCCTCCGACCTGCTGGGCATGAGCCCCGGCGGGCCCGGCACCCTTTCCGGCCTGCTGTTCCTCGGCATCGTGCTTGCCGCGCTGGCCGCCCTGCTGCGCTCCGAACGCCGGCTGGGCATCCGTGCCGCCTGGGCCGTCGCGCTGACCGGGCTGCTGCTCGCGGTGCTGGCCAACCGTTCCGCCTGGGCCGGTCCGGCCACCCTGGTCTACGGCATCGCCCTGCTGGCCGCCGCCGCGCTCGGCGCCGACGGGGCACGCGCGCGGGTGGCCGAGCAGAGCTTCGGCTGGCGCCAGCCGGTCGCCGCGCTGATCGCGCTGGCCTGCGCCGTCGGCCCGCTGGTCGCCGCCGCCGGCTGGATGATCCGGGGCGCCGACGGCCCCCTGGAGCGCCGCGACCCCGCCCAGGTCCCCGCGTTCGTCGCCGAGGACGCCGGTACCCGCGACCAGGCTCGCACCCTGGTCCTCGACAGCGACTCCACCGCGCGGGTCCGCTACACCCTGGTCCGGGGCGCGGGCGCCCGCATGGGCGACGGCGAGATCGCCGCGGCCGACGGGTCCGACACCGGCCTGGACAAGGTCGTCGCCAACCTGGTCGCCGGTTCCGGCGCCGACCAGACGGGTCAGCTCGGCGGCTTCGCCGTCCGCTACGTCCTCGTCCACCAGGGCACCCCGCGCCAGATCGCCCGCGTCCTGGACGCCACGCCTGGCCTGAACCGGCTCAGCCAGCAGAACGGCAACGCCCTGTGGCGCGTCGACCGTGAGGTCTCCCGCGCCACCCTGATCGGCGCGGGCGGCTCCGGCACCCCGCAGGCCGTCGCGGCGGGCCCGGTGGAGATCCACACCACCGTCCCGGGTGGCTCGGGCGGCCGTGTGCTGCGCCTGGCCGACGCCGTCTCCGACGGCTGGACCGCCACCCTGGACGGCAAGCCCCTCACCCCCAAGACCGTCGACGGCTGGGCCCAGGGCTTCGAACTCCCGGCCGGCGGCGGCAAGCTGGACGTCACCTACGACGCCCCGTTCACCCACACCGTCTGGCTGTGGGTGCAGGGCGCGCTCGCCGTCCTCCTGGTCGTCCTCGCACTGCCGGGCCGCCGCCGCGACGTGGACGACGACCTTCCCGAGGAGGAGACGGTCCCGGCCCAGGCGATGGAGGGCGAGGGCCGCCGCGCCCGCCGCCTGCGCGCCCAGGCCGAGGCCGAGGAGACGGAAGAGGCCGCGGAGGCCCAGGAGGCCACCGAGGCCGCCGGGGAAGGGCCGGAAGCGCCGCCGTACGGACAGCAGGAGCAGCCGGTCATCCCACACCAGCAGCCCTACGCCGACTGGGACACCGGCACCGGCACCTACGCCGACCCCGAGTACGCGGCCTATCCCGCCGACCCCTACCAGGCCCCGTACCAGCACACCGGGTACGACCAGGGCGCCTACCACCCCGACCCCTACGGCCAGAACGCCTACGACCCCTACGGGTACGGGGCGCAGCAGGAGCAGCCGTACGACCCGGCGGCCCACCCGCAGGGCTACGACCCTGCCCAGCAGCCGCCCTACGGCGACGGCAGTGAGCGCCACGACGGGAGCCAGCAGTGAACCGCACGACCCTGTCCCTGATCGCCTGCACCGTCGCCCTGGCCGCCGTCACCGGGTTCGCCGCCTTCGACCCGCCCGCCGCCTCCGGCACCAGCGCGGCCGGCAGCGCCACCGAGCGGCCCGTGGAGCGCACCGGCCTGCTGTGCCCGGCGCCGAGCTTCTCCGACATCGCCGACACCGCGTACACCTCGTTCACCCCCGTCACCCGGGGCGCGGACAGCGGGGGCAAGGCCACGCTGGAGGCGGCCGCCGAGCAGTCCGCCGACGGCAAGGGCGGCAAGGGCGGCGGCAAGAAGGACCAGGCGGTGCTCACCCCCAAGCCGCCGGGCACCCCGGCCCTGGGCGACACCTCCGGCAGCGACACGCCCGCCCTGATCGGCACCGCCGACGGCAAGTACGCGCCCGGCTGGACCGTCCAGGAGACCACCCGGATCGCCGCGGGCACCGGACGCGGCCTCCAGGGCGTCACCTGCACCCCCGCCGACACCGACTTCTGGTTCCCCGGCGCCAGCACCGCCAAGGGCCGCACCGACTACGTCCACCTCACCAACCCCGACGACGGGGCGGCCGTCGTGGACATCAAGCTGTACGGCAAGTCGGGCGCCGTGAAGACCACGGTGACCGACGGCATCACCGTGCCTCCGCACTCCAGCGAGCCGGTGCTGCTGTCCACACTCACCGACGACGCGCAGACCGACCTGACCGTGCACGTCGGCGTGCGCAGCGGCCGGGTCGGCGCCACCGTGCAGGCCCAGGACGACGCGGGCGGCGGCGACTGGCTGCCCGCGGCCGCCGACCCGGCCGGCAGCCTGGTCCTGCCCGGCATCCCCAAGGACGCCACCGACGTCCGCCTGGTCGCCTTCACGCCGGGCGACGACGACGCCGACCTCAAGGTCCGCCTGGCCTCCCCGAACGGCTCGATCACCCCGGCCGGCAACGAGACCGTGCACGTGAAGGCGGGCATGACCAACGCCGTCGACCTCGGCCCGGTCACCCGGGGCGAGCCGGGCTCGCTCATCCTCACGCCCACCGACAAGGCGGTCCCCGTGGTCGCGGCGCTGCGCGTGGTGCGCGGCAAGGGAAGCTCGCAGGAGACGGCGTACATCCCCGCCACCGCCCCCGTCGGCCGCCGCGCCACCGCCGCCGACAACAGCGCCAAGGGCAGCACTCTGTCCCTGACCGCGCCGACGGCCGACGCGACCGTCAAGGTGACCGCCTCGGCGGGCAGCGACGGCGGGTCCCCCGCGACGAAGACGTACACGATCAAGTCCGGCACCAGCCAGGACATCGGCGCGCCCACGGGCGGCAAGGGCACCTACGCGCTGACCGTCGAACCCGTCTCCGGCGGTCCGGTCTACGCCGCCCGCACCCTCACCGGCTCCTCCGACGGCGTCCCCGGCTTCACGATCCAGACCCTGCCGAGCGACCGGGGCCTGGTGGCGGTACCCCGCGCGGAGCAGGACCTGTCGGTGCTCCAGCGGTAGGACGAGTGCCGGGCGGCCGCCCTCGGTGGCGGCCGCCCGCTACTCCTCGCCGTACCGGGGGTCCACCGTCTCCGGCGTCAGCCCCAGCAGCTCGGCGACCTGCTCCACGACCACCTCGTGCACCAGCTCGGCGCGTTCGTCGCGCCCCTTGGTGCGGATCTCGATCGGCCGCCGGTACACCACCACCCGCGCCCGCCGGCCGTCCCGCGCGGGGATGATCCCGCCCAGCGGCACACCCTCGTCGCCCCACGGCCCCTCGCCGGCGCCCTCCAGCCGGGGCACCTCCATCACCAGGAACTCCACCTCGGCGAGCTGCTGCCAGCGCCGCTCCAGCCGTTCCACGGAGTCGCGCACGAGGTCCGCGAACACCTCGGCGCGGCTGGCCGCCAGTGGCACCTGGGGCGGTGCGATGGGGCCACGCATGCCCCGCCCGTGACGATCACGGCGTCGGGGTCGGGGACCTGCGGCACGGGGCGGTACACGGTTGTCCATCACCGCAGAAGCGTAGTCCTCGCCCGCCGCCGACGCCCGGCTCCACACGACAGCCGCCCGCTCCCCGCCCGCGGGAGCGTGCCTTCGCACCCCCTCCCCGGACTCTTCGCGCACTTTTCTCCCGGTGTTCGCTCAGTCGTCTCCCGCGCGGCGCACGACGGTTCCGGCCACGCCCGCCTGCGCCGGGTGGCCGAGAACCGACGCTGTCCGCCGGACTTTGTCCCGGATCATCACCGGATGCACCCCCGCGCGGCGTGCTCACCGGGGCTTCCCCCGAGGGCCCCGGGAAACCTCGCAGGCCACGACACGGGGGAGTGACCTGGTGGAGAGTCGTCGCGGCCCGCTCAAGAGTGCGGTACCGTCCAACATCGTGAGCCTTGTACGTCGCTGTTCGCGCACCGCCTGCGGCCGACCCGCCGTTGCGACGCTGACGTACGTCTACGCCGACTCGACCGCGGTCCTCGGCCCCCTCGCCACCTACGCCGAGCCCCACTGCTACGACCTGTGCGCCGAGCACTCCGAGCGCCTCACCGCCCCGCGCGGCTGGGAAGTCGTCCGGCTGCTCGACGGCTCCGCCCCGGCCCGCCCCAGCGGCGACGACTTGGAGGCGCTGGCCAACGCGGTCCGCGAGGCGGCCCGTCCGCAGGAGCGCGCGGCCGGGGCGGGCGGCGGCGCACGCAGCGCCGACCCGATGGAAGTCGCCCGGCGCGGCCACCTCCGCGTCCTCCGCTCGCCGGACAACTAGGGCGCCCCTCCCCGCAGCCGCACACCCCAACGGGTAGTTTTGGGCCCCCAATGGACTTTCAGGAGGGCCGGCCGTGGCAGATCTGTCGCAGATCGTGAAGGCGTACGACGTGCGCGGAGTCGTTCCGGACCAGTGGGACGAGGCCATGGCCGAACTGTTCGGCGCCGCCTTCGCCGAGGTGACGGACGCGACCGCGATCGTCGTCGGCCACGACATGCGCCCCTCCTCGCCCGGCCTCTCCCACGCCTTCGCACGCGGCGCGCTGAACCGGGGCGTCGACGTCACCGAGATCGGCCTCTGCTCCACGGACCAGCTCTACTACGCCTCGGGCGCACTGGACCTGCCCGGCGCGATGTTCACCGCCTCGCACAACCCGGCCCAGTACAACGGCATCAAGATGTGCCGAGCCGGCGCCGCCCCGGTCGGCCAGGACACCGGGCTCGCCGACATCCGCGCCCTGGTCGAGCGGTGGACGGAGACGGGCGCCCCCGCCCCGGCCGCCGCACCGGGCACCCTCAGCGCGCGCGACACCCTCGACGACTACGCCGCCTACCTGCGCTCGCTGGTCGACCTGACCGCGATCCGCCCGCTGAAGGTCGTCGTGGACGCGGGCAACGGCATGGGCGGGCACACCGTCCCGACGGTCCTGGCGGGGCTGCCGCTGACCGTCGTCCCGATGTACTTCGAGCTGGACGGCACCTTCCCCAACCACGAGGCCAACCCGCTGGACCCGGCCAACATCGTGGACCTGCGCAAGCGGGTGGTGCAGGAGGGCGCGGACATCGGCCTCGCCTTCGACGGCGACGCCGACCGCTGCTTCGTCGTGGACGAGAACGGCGACCCGGTCTCCCCGTCCGCCGTCACCGCCCTGGTCGCCGCCCGCGAACTCGCGCGCAACGGCGGTGCGGGCACGGTCATCCACAACCTGATCACCTCCCGCACGGTCGCCGAGGTGGTCCGCGAGCACGGCGGCACCCCGGTCCGCACCCGCGTCGGACACTCCTTCATCAAGGCGGAGATGGCCCGCACCGGCGCGATCTTCGGTGGCGAGCACTCCGCCCACTACTACTTCAAGGACTTCTGGAACGCGGACACCGGCATGCTGGCCGCCCTCCACGTCCTCGCCGCCCTGGGCACCCACCCCACCCCGCTGTCCACCCTCACCGCCCAGTACGACCGCTACGCGGGCTCCGGCGAGATCAACTCCACGGTCACCGACCAGCAGGCCCGCCTGGCCGCCCTCCGCGCCGCCTACACCCCGGCCCCCGGCACGACCCTGGACGACCTCGACGGCCTCACGGTCTCCACCCCCACCTGGTGGTTCAACGTCCGCCCCTCCAACACGGAGCCGTTGCTCCGCCTGAACGCCGAGGCGGAGGACGAGGCGACGATGACGAAGATCAGGGACGAGGTTCTGGCGATCATCCGCGCCTAGCCCGGGCGGAACGCAACGGCCCCCTCCGGCCGACCGGCACGGGCGGCCGGGTGGGCAGCGTCCCCCCGAACCCGCGAAGCGACTCGCGGTACCCTGACCAGCACATCCGTAGCACCCGTTTCCGCCCGAAGGGACACCCCATGCCGCTCGAAGCCGGTCTCCTGGAGATCCTGGCCTGCCCGGCCTGCCACGCCCCCCTCAAGGAGCAGGACGCGGAGCTGATCTGCACCGGTCAGGACTGCGGCCTGGCGTACCCCGTCCGCGACGGCATCCCCGTCCTCCTGGTCGACGAGGCCCGCCGCCCGGCGTAAGCACGGCCGAGACACACCGCGCAGTAGGACCCCGGCGATCGGAGGCACCCCGCCCATGCTCGACGAATCGCTCCTGGACGCCCCGGAGGGCCTCGCCGAGGCCGACCGCCGAGGGCT
>NZ_MUNH01000455.1:0-4831 GCF_002154615.1 Streptomyces recifensis | reverse complement strand
CCGCTGGGGGGACCAGGGAGACGGTGGGACCCAGTTGGGGCAGATGCCGGCCAGCGCGGGCCGGGGCCATTGACCCGGAGGGGCTCCGCACGGGTGGATGCCGACCGGTGCCAGGGCCGGGACCACGGATACGGAGAGACACCGCGGACTGGATGCCGGCGGATGCGAGGTCCCGGGCCGCGGACGCGGAGGGACGCCGTAGGAGCAGACACCGGCCGGCGCCAGATCCCGGCCCACGGAGACGGTGAGCCTCGAATGGAGGCCAGGCCGAGCACCGGAGTGCGCCCGGCAATCCCTGGGGCGACCTTAAGGAAGCGGGAAGGCGCCGCCAGTCACAGGAAACTCCCCCGACCCACCGGTGCCGGACCTATGCCTCGCACCTGGCCAGGCTCCGGCCAAGCCGCAGAACAACGCCCTGCACCCGAGCGCCCCTGCAAGGCCGACCCCGCCTGGGCAAACCCGTTCCTGATCACCCCGCAAGACCTGCTAGGGTTCTACCCGTCGCCGCAAGCGCCCAGCGCAACGCCCGACACGCCCCCGTAGCTCAGGGGATAGAGCAACGGCCTCCGGAGCCGTGTGCGCAGGTTCGAATCCTGCCGGGGGCACCTTGGATTAGGTGCCCAAAGACCCCGTCACCAGCGGAAACGCTGAGGCCGGGGTCTTCGCGTATGTGCAGGCGTATGCGGCCCGGAGCGGCCGTAAGCCAGGGTCTGTGGACGAGGCGTGGACGGGATCTTGAGCCGTCTGCCCAGGCCAGCCCCGGCAAACGGCAAGACCCCCGGACAAGTTCAGGGGCCTGAGGGTCGGTTGATCAACTGGGACCCCCGGTAGCCGATCTCGGCCGGCTGACCGTCGGGGTAGAGCACAGTGCAGTGGCCGCGCGCTGAGGGCAAAAAACAGTCCCCAGTAGTACTGCGCGTGTCCTGAAACTCCAGTCGTCACTGTCGTCTCGGTATCGCGCCGGCTTGCTGGGGGCCTGAACCATATCCTGTCCAAGTCACTTCGCCGACTAGACGTCCTGATCGACTTTGCAACTCTTTCGGTGTTATGGGCTACTAACTACGATCCACGCCTGGCGGCATAAGTCAATAGCCTTTCGGTAGATTTCTAAGAGAACCTCTCGCGATCACCTTCGACTGCGGCATCCGGCTCGTGCGGTTCGACGGGGAGCCGGTCGCGGCCGAGGTGAGCTGTTTTACGGAAGCGCGGACAGTCTTACCCTGAGGTGGTCACAGGACGAGCCAATCCTTCCGGGGCGCCCAGCATGAGGTTCCCAAAGACCCCGTCACCAGCGGAAACGCTGAGGCCGGGGTCTTCGCGTATGTGCAGGCGCATCCGGCCCGGAGCGGGCCTATGCCGGTGTCTGCGGACGGGGCGTGGACAGGATCTTGAGACAGGTGATGCCGCACGTCGAAGCCAACAACTGCACCTCTCGCTATTGTCATCCCGGTATTGGATGGCGCCGAGGATGCAAAGCAGAGCGTTACTCGGTGATGCCGCGCCGTCTTCGCCCGCCGTGGGGCGGCGGACAGCCAATTCAGACGAGGTGGGGGATCTCGTGGACGTTACCACGCTTGCAGTTGCGCTCATCGGCGTCGGAGGAACGCTGGGCGGAACTCTGGGTGGAGCGCTGCTCAGCCAGCGCGTCACCCGGGAGCAGAACCAGCGCGCGGATCGTGAACGAGCGGAGGACCGTCACGACCGAGCGCAGGAAGCCAGACGGGATCTCTACGCCCGCCTGAACACCACGGCTCGCGCTTACCGGGTCGCTGCCCGAGACGCGATCCGAGCAGCCGAGCGCGGCGAAAGCATCGAACCAGCAGTCCTCGATGCCGCGAAGGAAGCCTGGGCAGAGCAATACTCATTGGCACAGATGGCACTCCCGAAGGAGGTCCACGAAATCGCCTCGTCCCTCAACAGGGCGCTCGGGGTCGGGTACTCCGTCGTAAAGCAGTTGCCGAGCGCCTCTAATCGAGTCGAGGCGTACAGCCGGGCCAAAGACTGGTTCAGTGGCGCTCTGTCCGACGGGGTGTATCTACTGCGAGTCACCCTGCGCCATGACCTCGGCGTCGAGGCCGAGCCCGACTTCGAGCGCACCCGTACGCGGATGCTCATTGTGCTTGACACAGAACGCAGGAGTCTCGAGCGGCTACTCGCCTCCGAACAGGCCACCAGGCCTGTTTGACAGCCCGGTAAACGACGAGCTCATCGTCGACCCATACACCCCGTTTGTCGCGGTGCTTCGTACTGGTGCTGAACACGCTTGTCAAAACGCGCGAAGGATTTTCATTAGCGCACGATTCACTTCCATACGTCCTTCAGTGCCGTAGCGAAGATTTCCTTGCTGGCCGTGTCGGATGCGAGCGCGGCAACCATCGACCGTGGTCGATCGTCCTTCAGGTATGCCACACCCGAGCCCTGAACCGCACCCGACCCCGCCTGGCTGGCCCCACTGTGGCCACGGCACTACCGCGGAGGACACTGTCGGCTGCCGCGGGATTCACGCCCCTGGTCACACCTCATGCCTCGCCCATCTGGCCGACGCCGACCGCGACGCCTACCTGGACGGCCTGATACCCGGCGCCGACATCGACCATCGCGGTACCTCCTTCACCGATTCCCTTCTTGTTGCTCTCCTCGAGGCCCTCCTCGATCCCACCACCGGACACGCCCGCATCGGCGAAGCCCGGTTCGACTCAGCGACCTTCCAAGACGACGCCTACTTCATAAGGGCGACCTTCGGGGGCCACGCGTGGTTCGACTCGGCGACCTTCCAGGGCCTTGCGGGGTTCGACTCGGCGACCTTCCAGGGCCTTGCGGGGTTCGACTCGGCGACCTTCCAGGGCCTTGCGGGGTTCGACTCGGCGACCTTCCGGGGCTCCGCCCACTTCGACTCGGCGAGCTTCCAGGGCTACGCCGGGTTCCGATCGGCGACCTTCCACGACCTCGCGTGGTTCGACTCGGCGACCTTTCAGGGCATCACCAAGTTCGACTCGGCAACCTTCAAGCACCTCGCCCGGTTCGACTCGGCGAGCTTCCAGGACGGCTCTTTTGTGCGAACTGGCTTCCAGGGAATCGGCCAGTTCGGGCAGGTGACCTTCGAGGGTCACGCCTCATTCGAGTACGCCACATTTCGAGGTGCCGTCCGCTTCAGGTCAGCAATTTTCGAGAGCGATGCTAGGTTCGATGAGGCGACCTTCGAGCGGTTGGTCACCCTCGGCCCTTTGGTGTGCGCTGGGCGGTTTGTGCTCTCCGAGGCGACGTTCAGCGGCCCAGCGAGCCTCTCGTTCGCCGCGCGCCGACTGGAGTGCTTGCGAACCCGCTGGACATCGACGGCTGAGTTGCGTCTGCGCTACGCCACAGTGGACTTCGCCCACGCTGTCTTCGAATACTCCCTCACGATCGCCGCGGCGGCCACCCCCTTCGTACTCCCCGACGGACAGCCGGTGGACGAACGGGTGCTTGACGATGCGCCCGGCGCCGCGGTGAGGATGGCCTCGTTGCGCGGGGTGGACGCAGCTCACCTGGTCCTCGCCGACGTAGACCTATCGGGATGTCTTTTCACCGGAACCGTGCACCTGGACCAGCTGCGACTGGAGGGCGCCTGCATCTTCGACACGGTCCCGGCCGCGGTGCATTGGCGGGGCTGGCGCCCCGACGGTTCACCCAGCGCCGCACCCTCGCCGAAGAACACCACTGGCGCGCGAGCGAGCCATCGGCCGTCCAGGGCTGGAACGTGGCAATGTTCGGCGCCGAGCACGTCGGGCCGTTGCAACTGGCGCCGGTGTACCGCGCGCTGCGCAAAGCGTTCGAGGATGGCAAGCACGAACCTGGGGCCGCCGACTTCTACTACGGGGAGATGGAGATGCGCCGCCACGCCGACGACATCCCTCGAAGCGAGCGAAGCCTTCTGACCGCTTACTGGGCACTGTCTGGCTACGGTATGCGCGCATCCCGGGCCCTGGGCTGGCTCGCCGCCGCCATGCTCGTCACCATCGTGCTCCTCATGAGCTTCGGCCTCCCCGAGGACGCCCCGAAGCGGGAAGCGACCGGGACCGTCCCCACCGGCGGAGGCACGATCACATTCGAGATCGACAGGGACGAACCGCGCAACCCCACGGGGAACCGTTTCACCGGCGAGCGTTTCGAGAAGGCCCTGAACGTTACGCTCAACTCGGTGGTCTTCCGCTCCGCCGACCAGGACCTAACCACCGCCGGCACCTACATCGAGATGACCTCCCGGCTAGCCGAGCCCGTCCTTCTGGGCCTCGCGGTCCTGGCCGTCCGCAACCGCGTCAAACGCTGACCCCCCGCCACCCGACAGTGAATCGCTACATGCGAACCCATATGAGCCGTAGTGGTGGCCCTTTCAGTCCCTCCAGGCATCAGCGACCACGAAGGAAACGACCGTTCCACCGAGGTAGCTGGGCCCGGAGTGCCAGGAGTCCGCGATGGAGTCGACCAGGAGCAACCCGCGCCCGTGGGCGTCGTTCGCCTCCGGGTGCCGCAGCCGCACGTTCGCCGGGAAGCCCGGGTTGTGCACGTCGACACGGAGCGAAGTTCCCTCGCGGTACCACTCGACACGCACCAGCCACGGGTCATCCGACTTCCCGTAGCAGATGGCGTTGGTCACCAGCTCCGAGATCATCAGGGTGCAGTCGTCGATCGAGCAGGCCGGGCGGTATGGAGTGATGAACTTCCGGAACCAGCGCCGCGCGCGAGATACGGACTCAGGCTCCGGATGTAGGGTCATCGCTCCGAGGCGCGGCCACTCCTCACAGGGGTGGCGGTCGATCGTGTAGGCCATGCGTGCTCACTCCTTGCCGCTGCC
>NZ_MUNH01000044.1:0-11001 GCF_002154615.1 Streptomyces recifensis | reverse complement strand
TCCGGTGCCCGTACCGGAGCTGCGCGACAAGCCCGCCACCCTCGCCACCGGGTTCATGCTGGGCGTCAACGCCTCCAGTCGGCACCCGCGTGAGGCATGGGAGTTCCTGCGCTGGCTCAACACCGACCGGGTGGGCGTCGGCAAGGGCGCGACGGTGACTCGCATGAGCGCCCTCCAGGTGTCCGTGGGATCGCTGACCGGCCGAGCCGACGACATGCGGACGCTGCTCGGCAAGGGCGGCGACCCCAACCTCCGCCCCTTCCTCGACGCGTTGGGGTACGCCGTGCCGGAGCCGAACGTGCCGGGTGCCCAGCAGGCCAAGTCGCTGCTGCGGAAGAACGTCGAGGCGCTGTGGACCGGTCAGCAGTCGGTGGACGAGTCGCTGCGCGCCATCCGCCGCCAGGTGGACCAGGAGGTGTCGCGCTCGTGGTGAACACCCTTTCCCCGGAGACGACCGCGCGGCCCCCGCGCCCGCGCTCCGCCGACCGTGCCCGGACGGCCGTGGACCCCCGCGCGCGGGCCCGGCGCCACCAGGCGGTCGTCGCCTACCTGTTCCTGGCGCCGGTGCTGCTGTTCTTCGCCGTCTTCCTGATCCTGCCGCTCGGCTTCGCGCTGCTGCTGTCTCTGTCCCGCTGGGCCGGGTTCGACCTCGGCGACATCCAGCCGGTGGGCCTGGACAACTTCACGAGCCTGTTCGGCGACGGCTCCACCTTTCTGACCCCGGTCCTCACCAACACCCTGCTGTTCGCGCTGGGCACGGTGGCCCTGGCGCTGGCGGGCTCCGTGCTGGTTGCCACCTGCGTGGACAACCTGCGCTTCCAGGGGCTCTGGCGCACCCTGTATCTGCTGCCGATCGTGACGACCGTGGTCGCCGTCGGCAATGTGTGGAAGTACATGTACGAGCCGGGCGGCCTGGTCAACGGCGCCCTGAACGCCGTGGGGCTCGACTCGGTGGCGTTCCTCCAGGACCCGGACACCGCGCTGCCGGCGGTGGTGGTCGTGCAGGCCTGGGCGTCGGTCGGCACGGCGATCCTCATCCTGACCGCCGGGCTGAAGTCCATCCCGGAGTCGTACTACGAGGCGGCCGCGCTGGACGGCGCCGGTCCGGTGACCGTCTTCTGGCGGATCACGCTGCCGCTGCTCCGGCCGGCGCTGCTGTTCGTCTGCGTCACGCAGTTCCTCACCGGGCTCCAGTCCTTCGCGCTGATCATCGTGATGACCAAGGGCGGTCCCGGTGACGCGACCGATGTGGCGGCGCTGGAGATGTACCGGCAGGCGTTCTCCTACGGCGACTGGGGCACCGCGAGTGCCGCCGCCTTCGTGCTGTTCGTGGTGATCCTGCTGGTCACCCTGGCGCAGTTGTGGATCTTCCGGCGCAACGGGGAGGACGCGTGATCCGCCGCCGTTTCCCATGGCTGTCGTATCTGCTGGTCGTGACGGGCGCCGTGCTCACGGTGGTGCCGTTCCTGGACATGGTGATGACCTCGTTCAAGGGGCCGGGCGAGTCGGGCGCGCTGCCGTACCGGTTCCTGCCCGAGGCGTTCGACCTGTCCAACTACCGGGCGGCGGTCGGTCAGCTCGATCTGCCGGTGCTGTTCCGCAACAGCGTCGTCGCCACGACGGTGATCAACGCGTCGGTGCTGCTGACGTCCTCGCTCGCGGGCTACGCGCTGGCCAAACTCCGGTTCCCGGGGCGGGACTTCATCTTCCGGCTGGTGCTGTCGACGATGATGTTCCCGCCGTTCCTCTTCTTCGTCCCGCACTTCCTGATCCTGGTGCACTGGCCGCTGGCGGGCGGCAACGACCTGCTGGGGCGGGGCGGGGCGGGGCTGACCGTGAGCATCGTGGCGCTGGCGATGCCGTTCCTGGTCAACGGCTTCGGGATCTTCCTGATGCGCCAGTTCATGGTCTCGATCCCGGACGAGGTGCTGGAGGCCGCGCGGATCGACGGCGCCGGGGAGTTCGCGGTGTGGTGGCGGATCGTGGTGCCGCAGACCAAGCCGGTCATGGTGACGCTGGGGCTGCTGACGTTCGTGGACGCGTGGAACGAGTACATCTGGGCGCTGCTGGTGTCGACCGCCAACCCGGACGTGATGACGCTGCCGGTCGGCATCCAGCTGCTCCAGGACCACGTCGACCCGACGCGCACGATGCCGATCGTGATGGCGGGCCTGGTGCTGAGCGTCCTGCCGGTACTGGTGCTCTTCCTGCTCCTCCAGCGGCACTACGTACGCGGGATCATGCTCAGCGGTCTGAAGTGAGCGGCTCTCACAGGTCGATCATCCTGACCAGGAAGTAGCCGGCGACGAGCGCGCAGCCGAGGAGGATCAGGGCCAGCCAGAGCCGGGGGTGCTCGAAGGGACCGCCGTCCGGCCGCTCGGGGTGGGCCTCGGCGGTCGATCCCTCGACGGGCGGGGTCTCACCGGGCGGCGGCAGTGAGTCGGTCATGATCCACCTCCGGGCATCGGGTGACACATGCGGTACTTCGGTGCGGGGGCGCCGCTCGGATGCGGCTCCCTCCGTCTCAGGATGCCCCGGTGCCGAGTCCGCCGCCGCTCAGCAGCAGCGCCACGTCCAGCACCGCCACGGCGACCGCCGCCGCGAACGCGGCCCGTTCCCGGCGGCGGCCCAGCACCGTCCCGGCCACCGCGATCAGCCCGGCCCCGGCGAGCGCGGTCATCTGCCGGGCGCCGGGCGGTCCGGCGGGCCCGAGCGCCAGCAGGGCGGACGCGGTGACCAGGGGCACCGGCAGCAGCCGCCGTACGCGGTCGGGGCCCAGCCGCTGCGGCCAGCCCCGTACCCCGGTCGCGAGGTCGCCCCGGATGTCCGGGAGCACATTGCCGAGGTGGGCGCCGACGCCCAGCAGCGCCCCGGCGGCGAGCACCCACCAGGCGGGCCACGGCCGCTCCGGCAGCCCCAGGGTGACGAACGCCGGGAGTGCGGCGAAGGCCACGGCGTAGGGCGCCCAGGACCAGGGGGTGGCCTTGAGCCGCAGGTCGTACGCCCACGCGGCCGCGACGGCGGTCAGATGCGCGGCGCCGGCCGCCCACCCGCAGGCGAAGGAGAGCGGCACGCACAGAGCCAGCGCGGCCCAGGCCGCCGTCCACACCGTGCCGGCCTCGATCGCGCCGTCCGCGACGGGCTTGCCCCGGCGGCCGGTGGCGATGTCCCGGCGCGCGTCGAAGGCGTCGTTGCACCAGCCGATGGAGAGCTGCCCGGTCAGCACGGCACCGGTGGTGAGCAGGCAGCGGCCCGGTTCCTGACCGGCCGTCACGGCCAGCGCCGCCGTCAGCGCGGTGACCACCACCAGCGGACCGGGGTGGCAGGACCCGGCGAGGGCGGAGACCTCGCGGGCCGGGATCGTCGACTGCTCGGGGCTCACCACCCGGCGATCGTAGGGGCCCGCCCGGCGCGTCACGATCCGGAACGGCCGGACGGGCGATCTGTGGTGCCGGTTCGGCGGTGCAGGGAAGGGCTGCTGAGTCCGCCCGGATCGGTCGACGTACGGGAGCCTCATGACGCGGATCGCCGCCGTGCACGGTGCCCTCGCGCCGTACCGCTGCGCCCAGGCCGAGATCACCGACATGGTGGCCCGCGCCTGTCTGCCCGAGGGCGCCGACCGCCGGGTACTGGACCGGCTGCACGGCAACGCCGGGGTCCGCGCCCGGCACATGACCCTGCCTCTCGACCAGTACGAGAGGCTGGACGGCTTCGGCGCCGCCAACGACCTCTTCATCGCCACCGCCACCGACCTGGGTGCCCGCGTGATCCGGGAGGCGCTGCGCACCGCCGGGCTGTCCGCGGCCGACGTGGACCTGCTGATCTTCACCTCGGTCACCGGGGTCGCCGTCCCGTCGGTCGACGCACGGGTGGCGGCCCGGCTCGGGCTGCGGCCTGACCTGCGGCGGGTGCCGTTGTTCGGGCTGGGCTGTGCCGGGGGCGCGGCCGGGCTGGCGCGCGTGCACGACTTCCTGCTGGGGCGCCCGGACCAGGTGGCGGTGCTGCTGTCGGTCGAGCTGTGCTCGCTCACCTTCCAGCGCGGCGACGCCTCGACGGCCAACCTGGTCGCCACCGGCCTCTTCGGCGACGGCGCGAGCGCGGTGGTGGCCTGCGGGGCGGAGCGCGCGGGCGCGTTCCCGGGCCCGACGATCGTGGACTCCCGCAGCCGGCTGTACCCGGACGCGGGCGGGGTGCTGGGCTGGGACATCGGGGACTCGGGCTTCAGGGTCGTCCTCGATCCGGACATCCCGGAGGTCCTCCGGCACCATCTGGCCGACGACGTGCGGGAATTCCTCGCCGGCCACGGTCTGAAGCCGCAGGACGTGACGGCCTGGGTGTGCCACCCCGGCGGCCCCCGCATCCTGGACGCCGTCACGGAGGCACTGGACCTCCCCACCGAGGAACTCGCCGTCAGTTGGCGTCACTTGGCCGAGTCGGGCAACCTCTCCTCGTCCTCCGTGCTGCACATCCTGCGCGACACCCTCGCCGAACGCCGCCCGCCTCCCGGCACTCCGGGCCTGCTGCTGGCCATCGGGCCGGGACTGGCCTGCGAGTTGGTGCTGCTGAGCTGGTGAGCCCGACAGGAGGACACATGATCTGGTACGCGCTGCTGGTCGCGGCCGTCGCGGTCGAGCGGGTCGGCGAACTCGTCGTGGCCCGGCGCAACGAGCGGTGGAGCAGGGCCCGCCGGGCGATCGTGAGGGGCGACGGGCACTATCCGGCGATGGTGGCCCTGCACGTGGGTCTGCTGGTGGGCTGCCCCCTCGAAGGGTGGCTCGGCGGGCGGCCGTTCGTGCCCGCGCTGGGCTGGCCGATGCTGGCCGTGCTGGTGGGCGCGCAGGCGTTGCGCTGGTGGTGCATCGGGACGCTCGGGCCGCGCTGGAACACCCGCGTGATCGTCGTACCGGGTCTGCCGCTGGTGGCGCGGGGGCCGTACCGGCTGTTGCGGCACCCGAACTACGTGGCCGTGGTGGCCGAGGGCGTGGCGCTGCCGCTGGTGCACACCGCCTGGGTGACCGCCGTCGCCTTCACGGTGCTGAACGCCGCCGTGCTGACCGTGCGCGTCCGGTGCGAGAACCAGGCGCTGGCCGCCTCGGTGGCGACGTGATCGACGTACTGGTGGCCGGCGGTGGCCCGGCCGGTCTCGCGGCGGCCGTGCACGCCAGGCTCGCCGGGCTGACGGCGGTGGTGGTCGAGCCGCGCACGGCGCCCGTGGACAAGGCGTGCGGCGAGGGCGTCATGCCCGGCGGGGTCGCCTCGCTCGGGGCGCTCGGCGTGGAGCCTGACGGCCGGGAGCTGCGCGGCATCCGCTACGTGGACGGCGTCCGCCGCGCCGAAGCCCCCTTCCGCGGCCGGCCGGGGCTGGGCGTCCGCCGGACGACCCTGCACCGCGCCCTGCACGAGCGCGCCCTCGGCGTCGGGGTGCGGATCGTGCCCGGCAAGGTCGGCGAGGTGCGCCAGACGGGCGACAGCGTCACCGCCGCCGGGATCACGGCCCGCTGGCTGATCGCCGCCGACGGCCTGCACTCCCCCGTCCGCCGCCGCCTCGGTCTGGCGCTGCCCGGCGGCCCGCGCGGCCGGTACGGACTGCGCCGCCACTACCGTCTCGCGCCGTGGACGGACTTCGTGGAGGTCCACTGGTCCGGCGAGGGCGAGGCGTACGTGACCCCGGTCGCCGACGGCCTGGTCGGGGTCGCGGTTCTGAGCCGGGTCCGGCGCGGCTACGACGAGCACCTGGCCGGTTTCCCGGCCCTCACCGCCGCCCTGCGCGGGGCGCCCGCGACCGAGGTGCGCGGGGCCGGGCCGCTGCTCCAGCGGGTGCGGCGCCGGGTCGCGGGCCGGGTGCTGCTCGTCGGGGACGCGGCGGGCTATGTGGACGCGCTCACTGGGGAGGGCATCGCGCTCGCCCTGGTGACGGCCGAGGCCGCCGTACGGTGCCTCGCGGCCGGGCGGCCCGAGCGGTACGAGCGGGAGTGGACGCTGGCCACGCGCCGCCACCGCCTGCTGACCAGGGCGTTGCTGGCCGCGAGCAGCCGTCCGGGGACCGCCCGGCTCATCGTGCCGGTGGCGTCCCGGATGCCGCCCGTGTTCGCGGCGGCGGTGCACGCGCTCCGGTAGCGAAGGGCGGCTACTCGTCGTCCTCCGGCAGCCGTTCGCCCTCTGCCTGCGAGGGTGTGGTGCGCGGCACGTCGGGGTGGACTGCGCGGGTACGGCCTTCCTCCGGGTCCGGTTCCCGCTCGCCCTCTGCCTGGGACGGGGTCGGGGTCGGCTCGCTCATGTCCGGCCTCCTTGTCGGGGTTTCGATGGGTACGGGGTTCGCACGGGGCGGGTGGCGCCCACCCATGCGTGGTCGACGCTCCGGGAGAACAGCGCCACGGGCCGGCCGCGCGGCGCGGGCAGTCCGGCCGCCTTCGTGACCGTCTCCTCCAGTGCCTCCACGCAGACCGCGGCCGGCGACCAGGGCTCGTGTCCCACGGGCGTCTCCCAGAGCAGGCCCAGCCGCCTGCTGTACGCCCGCCACCGCGAGGTCAGCCAGCCGTCCAGCTCCGTCGGCCCGGCGGGCGCGCCCGGCCGGACGACCACGCGGTACCCGGCGTCGCCGGTGCGGCGCGCCCCGGTGTACGTGACCGTGTCCCCGGTGACGCGCACGCGCAGGTCGGCCAGGTGGTAGGGAACGCCCAGCGCCCGGCCCGCCAGCAGCGGGGGGCAGGTCACGTCGAGGGAGAGGAACCACACGGCGTCCCCTCCCCGCACATAGGTCCGCAGGTTGGTCTCCGCGAAGTCCGGCAGCGCGGGCGCTCCGAGGACCCGGACGTCGGCCATGAGGAGCGGCGTCAGGGTGATCCACGCGGAGCTCTCGAACTCGTCGACGACCAGCCCCTCGGGCAGCAGCGCCTGGACCGTCGCCGGCGCGAAGGGCCAGCTCAGGAAGGTCTGCGTCAGCCAGCGGGCCCGCAGGACCGGCACGCGGTTGGCCACCATGGACAGCGAGTCCCCCCGAGGGGAGCACGGAAACGCCCTCGATCGGGGCCACCGTGTCCCCGGGCCGTTCAGGACCGCCCGATATGGGAACTGCTGGAGGTACGCGAGGCGCGCCCCGCACCTGCCCTTTGCAGCAGAACTCGTACAGGAAGTGACCCGGCCATGAACGATCTCAAGCCTCTCGCCCTGGTCACGGGCGCGTCCAGCGGTATCGGCTTCGAGCTGGCCAAGCAGTTGGGCGAGCGCGGCTACGACCTGATCGTCAACGCCGAGAACGACACCCGGCTGCGGCAGGCGGCCCAGGACATCCGGGCGGAGACCGGGGCGTCGGTGGAACCGGTCCGGGCCGACCTGCGCCATTACGACCAGGCGGAGGAGCTGTGGACGGCGGTCACCGCGACGGGCCGTCCCCTCGACGTCGCGGTGCTCAACGCGGGGGTGGGCCAGGGCGGCCCGTTCGCGGAGACCGACCTGGAGGACGAGCTGGAGATCGTCGACCTCAATGTGCGCTCGACCGTGCACCTGGGCAAGCGGGTGGTGCGCGAGATGGTGTCGCGGGGCCGGGGCCGCATCCTCGTCACCTCCTCCATCGCCTCCACGATGCCCGGTACCTTCCAGGCGGTGTACAACGCGTCGAAGTCGTTCGTGCAGTCCTTCACCCAGGCCCTGCAGAGCGAGCTGAAGGACAGCGGCGTCACCCTGACCGCGCTGATGCCCGGCCCCACCGAGACCGAGTTCTTCCACCGCGCCGACATGGACGACACGCAGGTCGGCCGGCAGGAGAAGGACGACCCCGCCGAGGTCGCGCGCGAGGGACTGGACGCCCTTTTCGAGGGCAAGGACAAAGTAATCGCGGGGTCCGCCAAGACGAAGGCCCAGGGTATGGCCGCCAAGGTGGTCCCCGACAAGCTCAAGGCCGAGGCCCATCGCAGGATGGCCGAGCCCGGCTCGGGCGCCGAATGACCGATGGGACACAGGGAAGAGGGCCGGTCGCCGGACCGGGCAGGGAGGACGGGCCGCGTGCGCAGCGTGGGAGTGGAGGAGGAGCTCCTCCTGGTGGACGCGGAGAGCGGCGAGCCGCGGGCCGTCGCGGCGGCGGTGCTGGCGCAGGCCGACAGGGCCGCCGGGGCGGACGAGGAGCAGGTCTTCGAGCCGGAGCTGCAACGCCAGCAGGTGGAGTTCGCCACCGCCCCGCAGACCCGCGCCGACGAGCTGGCGGCCGAGATCCGCAGGTGCCGCGCGGAGGCGGGACGGCTCGCCGGGCGCACCGGGGCGGCGGTGGCCGCCCTCGGCACCTCTCCCCTGCCGGTCAGCCCGACGCTGACCCCCGACCGGCGGTATCGCTGGATGGCCGACCGCTACGGGCTGACCCTGTCGGACCAGCTCACCTGCGGGTGTCATGTGCACGTTTCGGTGGACTCCGACGAGGAGGGCGTGGCCGTACTGGACCGCATCCGCCCCTGGCTGCCGGTCCTGCTCGCGCTGAGCGCCAACTCTCCCTTCTGGCAGGGTCAGGACAGCTCCTACAACAGCTATCGCAGCCAGATGTGGGGCCGCTGGCCCTCGGCCGGGCCGACGGACCTCTTCGGCTCCGCCGACCGGTACCACGAGCGCGTACGGGACATGATCGGCACCGGAGTGCTGCGGGACACCGGGATGATCTACTTCGACGCCCGGCTCTCCGCCCATTACCCGACGGTCGAGATCCGGGTCGCCGACGTCTGCCTGGATCCGGACACCACGGTCCTGCTGGCCCTGCTGTGCCGCGCCCTCGTGGAGACGGCCGCCCGCGAGTGGCAGGCGGGCGAGCCCCCGGCCCGGCTCGACACCTCCCTGGTCCGGCTCGCCGCCTGGCAGGCCGCCCGCTACGGCCTGGAGGAGCATCTGCTGCACCCCCTCACCATGCGTCCCGCCCCGGCGGAGACGGTGGTGCGCGCGCTGTTCGACCACGTACGCGACGCCCTGGACGAACACGGCGACGCCAAGGGCGTCCAGGACACCCTCGCGAGCCTGCTGAAGCACGGCAACGGCGCGATGGTCCAGCGCGCGGTCCTGGCCCGCACGGACAGCCTCCGCGCGGTCGTCACCGAGTGCGTGCGCCGCACCGGCGAGGAATGACCCTCAGGCGGCGGTGACCAGGACGGCGGCCCGGTCCTCGGCCACCGGCGCCGGCGCCGGGGCCCACCGGCCGCGCAGCAGGTGGCCCGCGCCGACCGTCGCGGCGATGAGCAGCCCGCCCGCGACCAGGGCGCCCCGCGCGCCGGCGTGCTGCATCAGCAGGCCCAGCACGGGCGGACCCGCGAGCCCCCAGAGGGTGGAGACGGTGCTCCAGACCCCGAGGACCCGGCCGCGCAGGTGGGGTGGCGGGTCGGTCTGGAGGACGGTCGTCCCGGCGGTGTCCGAGACCGACTCGACGACGGCCATGGGCAGCACGAGCACCAGCAGCACCGCGAGCGACGGCGCGAGTCCGGCGACCACCTGGAGCAGGCCCCCGGTCGCCGCGAGCAGGCCGACCAGCCGGACCGACGGCTTGCGCAGCCGGGCGGCGAGCACCGCGCCGACGATGCCCCCGGCGGCGAGCACCGTGGAGACCGTGCCGAACGACCCGGCCCCGCCGGCGAGCGGCCCGGTGACCAGGACCGCCAGGGTGAGGGCGTAGTTCCGGCCGAACACCGCGCTGATCCCGGTGATGCCCGCGAGGGCGACCAGGCGCGGGCGGCGTGCGAAGAAGAGCAGTCCCTGCCGGGCGCTCATGTCCGGCGCGTCCTTCGAGGCGCGGTCCAGGGCGGCGGGCTGCGTGTGGCGCTGGGGGCGCAGGAAGGG
Source organism: Streptomyces recifensis (assembly GCF_002154615.1). Classification (NCBI taxonomy): domain Bacteria; kingdom Bacillati; phylum Actinomycetota; class Actinomycetes; order Kitasatosporales; family Streptomycetaceae; genus Streptomyces; species Streptomyces recifensis. The sequence goes on along the minus strand of NZ_MUNH01000044.1, from coordinate 1,197 downwards.
GATCACGGCCGCGACGAACAGGAAGGACAGCGCGTTCGCGGCGTAGGCGGAGGCCGTCCCGAGCAGGCCGACGGTGACTCCGGCCAGCGCCGCGCCCGCGAGCCGTCCGGCGCTGTGGACGAGGGAGCCCACACCGATGGCGGAGGGCACGTCCTCGGCCCGCACGAGGTCGTTGCCGAGCAGCGAGCAGGCAGGTCCGTCGACGGTGGCGACGAGACCGGTCACGGCGGCCAGCGCCATCAGCGCGGGCAGGTCGAGCCGGTGCGTGACGACGAGGAAGGCCGTGACGAGGGCGACGACACCGAGGAGCGCCTGGCTGACGGCGGCGGTCAGCTTGCGCGGCCACCGGTCGACGAAGGTGCCGCCCGCCAGGCCCATCAGCAGACCGGGGGCCGCCTGTACGGACATGGACAGGCCGGTCGCCGCGGCCGAGCCGGTGATCTGGAGCACCAGCAGGTTCTGGACCGTGAGCTGCATCCAGGTGCCGGTGTTGGAGACGAGGTGGGCGACGGACCACCACCGCATGCTGCGGTACTTCAGGGAACGCCAGGGGGAGGAGGCGTCGGTGAGCGCACGCGGGCGCGGGGCACCGGCGGAGGAGGAGGACATGGTGGCGTACCTGATGGGACAGGCCCGTTCGCGGTGACGCGCACGGGTATCGGCGGAGACGGCGGAGCCGCGGACCCTCGTCGGCCTGCGCGGTCGTTCCGCCGGAACTGTCGGCTGCCGCGGCGGGGGCCACCAGGGGACCTGCCCGGCCCGCGGCCAGACCATCGTGGCAGACCAGGGCCCCTTCCCCGGTCCGCCGTCGGTGACGTTCGCGAACGGTCGGCCACCGGACCCGTATCTGCCTGCGTCTTCGTCCGAGAGGTGCGGTTCGTCACAGAAGGCACCCCGACACACGAGCACCTCCCGCGCGTCGGCGGACGCGGGGGAGGTCGCCGTGGGTGGTGCTGTTCTCGCGGAGCGAGTGTGCTCAGATCCGGCCCCGGGCCAGTCGGGTCAGGGGACCCATCTGCGGCTTGGCCGTCGAGCGGCCTATCGCGAAGGCGGCTCCGGCGACGCCCGCCACACCGGCCGCGGCCGCGGCGGCGACCGCCTTGCGGTGCTTGATGACCGTCCACGCGGTGCCCGCGACCTCGACGGCCTTGGCGGTGTTGGCCGCGACGACCTGCTGGCCGGTCTGCAGACCGGCGA
>NZ_MUNH01000454.1:0-3803 GCF_002154615.1 Streptomyces recifensis | reverse complement strand
CCGCCGCCCCCAGCGAACCGAAGAAGGGCGGCGGAGGACGGGCGAGGGGGAGATCGGTTGGATGCCCGTCCGCCGCCGCTGTTCAGCCCTCATCGGGTCCGACTCAGCCGGAGATCTCCTTGCGGCCGCTTCCGACGCCGATGGCGATCTTGCGGGGCTTGGCGCGCTCGGCGATCGGGATGCGCAGGGTGAGCACGCCCGCGTCGTAGTCGGCCTTGATGTGCTCGGTGTCCAGGGTGTCGGCGAGCACGATCTGGCGGGAGAAGGCGCCCAGCGGCCGTTCCGACAGCTCCATCTGCACGTCGTCGGCCTTGGCCACGGGCCGGCGCTCGGCCTTCACGGTCAGCATGTTGCGTTCGACGTCGATGTCGATGCCTTCGGGGCTGACGCCGGGGAGGTCGAAGGCCACCACGTAGTCGTCGCCCTCGCGGTAGGCGTCCATCGGCATCGGGGACGGCCGGGACCAAGTGGCCGGGCCCATCAGCTGCTGGGTCAGCCGGTCCAGCTCACGGAACGGGTCGGTGCGCATCAACATGGGGAAACACCTCCAGGAACGTCTCGGCAGTGGCTGCCAATGCGCTTCACTGACACCGTTGTAGCATGTCATCCAATGGATGACAAACACGGTGTCGTCCAACCGATGACATTGAAGGAGGTGGCCATGAACCAGGCCGACCAGTCGGCGTCCTCCGGCGCCGACACACCGAACCCGGGGTCGTTCCTCGCCGCCGCGGCAGCCCTGGACGCCATAGACGACGCCCTGCGGACCGCCCGGCACGAAGCGCATGGCGCTGCCGATGCGCAGGACGTCGGCGCGGAGCGGGCGCTGGCCTCTCTCCTGCTGCTGAGGCAGGTGCGCGAACAGCTCGCCGGATGGGAGACCGGCCTGATCGAAACCGCCCGCCAGGCGGGTGCCAGCTGGGCCGACCTCGCCCACCCGCTCGGAGTGGCCAGCCGCCAGGCCGCCGAACGCCGCTATCTGCGCGGCCGCCCCGGCCCGGCCGGCACCACCGGCGAGCAACGCGTCCAGGCCACCCGGGAACGCCGCGCCGCCGAACGCACCTCCGCCACCTGGGCCCGCCGCAACGCGGCCGACCTGCGCCGCATCGCCGGCCAGATCACGGCCCTCACCGACCTGCCCCCGGCCCAGGCGGCGTGGCTGCCCTACGACGGCGCGTCCGTACCGGAGTTCGGGGACGGTTCCGAGTCGCCGATGGGCGGCCCCGTCTATCACTACGACCCCGCCCTGGACTCGCCCGTGAAGTTCCCCGAGGCGTACGACGGCGACTTCTTCGCCGGTGAGTTCGGCCGCCGCTGGATCAAGCGCATCGAGACCGGCGCGGACGGCACCGTGCAGTCGATCAACGCCTTCCCCTGGACCGGCACCCAGGTGATGGACATGGCCTTCGGCCCCGACGGCGCGCTGTACGTCCTGGACTACGGCACCGCCTGGTTCGGTGGCGACGACAACTCCGCCCTGTACCGCATCGAGAACGCCACCGACGGACACTCGCCCGTGGCCAGGGCCGCCGCCGACAAGACCTCCGGGCAGGCTGCCCTGAAGGTCCGCTTCTCCTCGGCCGGCACCACCGACCAGGACGGCGACACCCTCACCCACCACTGGGACTTCGGCGACGGCAGCAGCTCCACCGCCGCCAACCCCACGCACACCTACCGGCAGAACGGCACCTACACCGCCACCCTGACCGCCGAGGACCCCTCCGGCCGCACCGGCAGCGCCGCCGTACGCGTCGTCGTCGGCAACACGGCCCCCACCGTGACCCTCCAGCTGCCGCAGGACGGACAGCTGTTCAGCTTCGGTGACGCGGTCCCCTTCACGGTCAAGGTCAGCGACCCGGAGGACGGTCGGAACATCGACTGCTCCAAGGTCACCGTCCACTTCATCCTCGGCCACGACACCCACGGCCACCCGCTGACCTCCGCCAAGGGCTGCTCCGGCACCATCCAGACCAGCGCCGACGGCGGACACGACGAGAACGAGGACATCTTCGGCGTGTTCGACGCCGAGTACACCGACAACGGAGGCGGCGGCCAGGCCGCGCTCACCTCCCACGACCAGAACGTCACCCAGCCCCGCCACCGCCAGGCCGAGCACTACACCGACTCCTCCGGCGTCACCCTCCAGTCCAAGGACACCGCCCACGGCGGCAAGACCGTCGGAGACATCCACTCCGGCGACTGGATCTCCTTCAGCCCCTACGCGCTGGGCAACGCCAGGAAGATCACCGCACGCGTCTCCTCCGGCGGGGCCGGCGGCACCCTGGAGATCCGCGCCGGATCGGCCAAGGGCACCCTGCTCGGCAAGACCACCGTGCCGGTGACGGGCGGCTGGGAGACCTTCCAGGACGTCAGCGCCGACCTGTCCCGCGCGCCGAAGGCCACGACCACGCTCTTCCTCGTCTTCAAGGGCGGCACCGGCGCCCTCTTCGACGTGGACGACTTCACCTTCACCACCGGCTGAGCGGAGGGCACCCCATGCGCACCACACGCCTGCTCACCACCACCGCCCTGGGAGCCGCACTGCTGCTCGGCTGCGTCACCGGCCCGGCCGCCGCGAAGCCCACCGAGACCGGACGGGTCCTGGTCTTCTCCAAGACCGCCGGCTTCCGCCACGACTCCATCCCGGACGGCGTCGCGGCAGTACAGCAGCTCGGCGCGACGGACGGCCTCACGGTCGACGCCACCGAGGACGCCACCGCCTTCACCACCCGCAACCTGCGCCGCTACGAAGCGGTCGTCTTCCTCTCCACCACCGGCGACGTCCTCAACTCCGCCCAGCAGCGCGCCTTCGAGGGCTACATCCGCCAGGGCGGCGGCTACGTCGGCGTCCACGCGGCCGCCGACACCGAGTACGACTGGCCGTTCTACGGCGGCCTCGCCGGAGCCTGGTTCGACTCGCACCCGGCGATCCAGCCCGCCACGGTCGTGGTCGAGGACCACGCCCACCCCTCGACCGCCGCCCTGCCGGCCCGCTGGGAACGCACCGACGAGTGGTACAACTACCGCTCCAACCCGCGCGAACGCGCCCACGTCCTGGCCTCGCTCGACGAGTCCTCCTACAGCGGCGGCACCATGAACGGCGACCATCCGATCGCCTGGTGCCAGAGCTACCAGGGCGGCCGCGCCTTCTACACCGGAGGCGGTCACACCCGCGAGTCCTACGCCGACCCCGCCTTCCGCGCCCACCTGCTGGGCGGCCTCCGCTGGGCCACCGGCGCCGCCCAGGCCGACTGCCGCCCGGAGAACGGCTACCGCCGCCTCTTCGACGGCACCTCGCTGGAGGGCTGGCGGCAGGCGGGCCCGGGCTCCTTCACCCTGTCCGCCGACGGCACGCTCACCTCGTCCGGCGGCATGGGCCTGCTCTGGTACGCCGCCTCGGGCTTCTCGTCGTACTCCCTGAAGCTCGACTGGAAGATCACCGGGGACGGCAACTCGGGCGTGTTCGTCGGCTTCCCGCCCTCCGACGACCCCTGGTCCGCCGTGGACAACGGCTACGAGGTCCAGATCGACGCCACCGACGTCCCGGAGAAGACCACCGGCTCGGTGTACGGCTTCCAGTCCGCCGACCTGGCCGCACGGGACCGCGCGCTGAACCCGCCGGGGGAGTGGAACACCTATGAGATCCGGGTCGAGGGCGAGCGTCTGCGGATCTGGCTCAACGGGGTCCCGGTGAACGACTTCACCAACACCGACCCCGCCCGCAGCCTGCGGGACGGCCACATCGGCATCCAGAACCACGGTGCCGACGACCAGGTGTCGTTCCGCGACGTCCGGATCAAGGA
>NZ_MUNH01000453.1:0-24010 GCF_002154615.1 Streptomyces recifensis | reverse complement strand
CCGGCGGGCCGGGCGAGGACCGGCTCGTCCAGGACGTCGCCGACAGCTCAGGTGTGCCCGCCGGGGACCTGCTCACCGGCGGGTTGCGCTTCGACGTCCTCTCCGCGCTCGTCGCCCACGCCGCCCTGGTCGTCAGCGGCGACACCGGGATCGCCCATCTGGCGTTCGCCCACGGCACGCCCTCGGTGACCCTCTTCGGGCCCGTACCGCCGGCCCTGTGGGGGCCGCCTGCACTGCCGCGCCACCGCGCCCTGTGGCGGCCCGGCCCGCCCGGCGACCCGCACGGCACGGTCACCGACCCCGGCCTGCTCAGGATCGGCGCAGAGGAGGCCGTCCTCGCCGCGCTCGCCCTGCTGCCGCCCACCGGACCGCCGAGAGGAGACGGCGTCGATGCCGGTGCCCTCCACCTCTGACCCGTCGGCCGGGCGCCCGGACACCGCCGAGGACCGGGTCACCGTCGCCGTGATCACCCGCGACCGCTGCGCCAGCCTCGTCCGCACCCTCGACGCCCTGACCGCGCTGCCCGAACGGCCACCGGTCATCGTCGTCGACAACAGCACCGGCGACGCCTCCCTCCGCGCCGTCCGCCGCCACCCGGGCGCCCCCCGGCTGCTGTGCCCCCGCGCCAACACCGGGGCGCTCGGGCGCAACCTGGCCGTGGACCGCGCCGAGACCCCCTACGTCGCGTTCAGCGACGACGACTCCTGGTGGGAGCCCGGCGCCCTGCGCCGCGCCGCCGACCTGCTGGACGCCCATCCCCGGCTGGGCCTGGTCGTCGCCCGCACCCTGGTCGGCCCCGACGGCACCGAGGACCCCCTCAACACCGTGCTCGCCACCTCCCCGCTGCCGCCCGAACCCGACCTGCCGGGGCGCCCGGTACTCGGCTTCCTCGCCTGCGCCTGCGTGGTCCGCAAAGACGCCTTCCGCGCGGCCGGCGGCTTCCATCCGCTGCTCTTCTTCGGCGGCGAGGAGACCCTGCTCGCCTACGACCTCGCCGCCCGGGGCTGGGGCGTCGTCCACGACCCCTCCCTGACGGCCCGTCACCACCCGGCCCCGGCAGGCCGCCACGGGCGCAACCCCCGGCTGTGGCGCAACGAGGTGCTCACCCTCTGGCTGCGCCGCCCCCTGTCCGTCGCCCTCGCGGCCAGCGCGCGCCTCGCGGTGGCCGCCGCCACCGGCCGCCCGGGAGCCGCGCCCGCGCTGCGCGAACTCCTGGCCCGGCTGCCCGCCGCCCTGGCCCGCCGCCACCGGCTGCCGCCCGCCGTCGAGCGGTCGGCCCGGCTCCTCGACACCGACCGGGCCGAGCGCGCCCGGAGGGAGGGACCCGCATGACCACAGCAGGACCGGACACCCGCACCACCGTGGTGGTCATCACCCACAACCGGCGGGACGAACTGCTGCGCACGCTGGGCGAGTTGGCGAAGCTGCCGGAGGCGCCCGAGGTGATCGTCACCGACAACGGCTCGGCCGACGGCACGGCCGAGGCGGTCCGCCGGGACTTCCCCGCCACGCGGCTGCTGGAGCCCGGCCGCAACCTGGGCGCCGTCGGCCGCAACCTCGCGGTGCGCGAGGTCCGCACCCCCTACATCGCCTTCTGCGACGACGACTCCTGGTGGGAGCCCGGCAGTCTGCGCCGGGCCGCGGACGCGCTCGACGCCCGGCCGGGGCTGGCCGCGGTCACCGCCCGCATCGTCATGGAGCCCTCCGGCGCGGAGGACCCGGTCACGGCGGAGCTGCGGGACTCGCCGCTCACCGGCCCCGACTGGCTGCCCGGCCCGGCCCTGGGCTCGTTCCTCGCCGCCGCCACCGTGCTGCGCGCCGACGCCTTCCGGGGCGCGGGCGGCTTCCATCCGGGGCTGTGGCTCGGCGGCGAGGAGGAGCTGCTCGCCACCGACCTGCAGCGCCAGGGCTGGTGGCTCAGCTACCTGGACGACATGACCGCCCACCACGAGGCGTCCGTACGGCGGGACAGCACCGAGCGTCGGGTCCTGGGGATCCGCAACACCCTGTGGTTCACCTGGCTGCGGCGCCCCCTGCTGCCCGCGCTGTCGCGCACCGTCGCCCTGCTGGCCACGGTGCCCAGGGACGCCGCCACGCTCCGCGCCGTCGGCCGGGCGCTGGCCGGGGTGCCCTGGGTGCTCCGGCAGCGCGACCCCGTCCCGCTCCATCTGGAACGCCGGCTGAGCACCCTCCAGCGGGCCCGCCGGGGCTCCACCGCCCGCCGGTACGTGGGGTGACCCTCCCCGGCCCGGGTCAGAGTTCCGTACCGGTCTCCGCGTCGATGCCCGCCCGCGCCCGGTAGGCCCGCACCAGCTCCACCGACGCCGGGCCGCGCGGACGCCGACCGGGCCGGACGTCCACGGCGAACGCCTTCGACTCCTGGATGTGGGTGTTCGGGTCCAGGGACAGATGCAGCAGCTCGTTGGCCGCGTCACCGGTGCTGTAGCCGTTCGGGCCCCAGTGGTAGGGCAGGCCCACCTGGTGCAGCGGGCGTCCGTTCACGGTCAGCGGCGACATCCGCCCCGTGACCAGCACCCGCGCCTCGATCACGGCCCGCGCGCTGACGATCGTCGCCCAGCCCAGGTGCTCCAGACCGCGCTCGGCGGCCAGTTCCGGGGACACCTCGCAGAAGAACGCGGGCTGCAGCTCGGCCAGGTACGGCAGCCAGCGGGACATGCCGCCCGCCGTGTGGTGCTCGGTGAGCCGGTAGGTGGTGGCCACGTACGGGAACACCTCCGTGCCGGGCGCGCCGCCGCTCGGCTGGTACCGGTTGTCCGGGACCGAGGGCAGCAAATGCCGTACCGGGTTGCGCTGTCGCCCGTACAGCAGGTTCGGGACGGGGGAGTCCTGCGGCTCGTAGTGCGTGGGCAGCGGGCCGTCCGTGAGCCCGGCCGGCGCGTACAGCCATGCCTTTCCGTCCGCCTGCATGATGAACGGGTCCCGGCCGGAGAGGGCCTCCGGTCCCCTGGCGTCCGGGGGCGGCTCGTGGTCGGGCGCCTTGTCCTTCTTGAAGTCCGGCACGTCGTGCCCGCTCCACTCGCCCGCCTCGCCCTTGTCCGGGTCCCACCACACCAGGGCCTTGCGCTCGCTCCACGGCCGGCCGTCGGGGTCCGCCGAGGCGCGGTTGTACAGGATGCGCCGGTTGGCGGGCCACGCCCACGCCCACTCGGGCGCCACCCAGCTCTGCTCACCGCCGGGTCTGCGGCGAGCGGCCTGGTTGACGCCGTCGGCGTACACCCCGCAGTAGATCCAGCAGCCGCACGCGGTCGAGCCGTCGTCCGCGAGCTGCTCGTAGGAGGAGAGCGGAGTGCCGTCCGCCGTGCGGCCGTTGATCTCGGCGAGCACGGCCTCCGCGTCCGGTTCGGCGAGCGGGCCCTCGGTCGGGTAGTCCCAGACCAGGTCCAGCAGCGGCCGGTCCATCTCGTCGGTGGACGCCGCGAGCTTCTCCCGGATCAGCCGGCCGAGGTGGTAGGTGAACCACAGATCGCTGCGGGCCTCGCCGGGTGGCTCGACCGCCTGGTGGTGCCACTGGAGCAGCCGCTGGGTGTTGGTGAAGCTGCCCGCCTTCTCGATGTGCGCGGCGGCGGGGAGGAAGAACACCTCGGTGCCGATGTCCTCGGTGCGCAGCTCCCCGGTCTCGATCTCGGGACCGTCCCTCCACCAGGTGGCCGACTCGATGAGCGAGAAGTCCCGCACCACCAGCCACTCCAGGGCGGCCATGCCCAGCCGCATCATCTTCGCGTCGGCATTGCCCACCGCGGGGTTCTCGCCCAGCAGGAAGTAACCCCGGCACGTGCCGTCCAACTGCGCCAGCGTGGTCTCGTACGTGGAGTGGGAGCCGGTCAGCCGTGGCAGGTGGTCGAAGCAGAAGTCGTTCTCCGCCGTGGCCGCGTCCCCCCAGTACGCCTTGAGCAGGCTGACCAGGTAGGAGCGCATGTTGCCCCAGTAGCCCTTGTGGGCGGACTCCGCCGCGACGAAGGCGTCCAGGTCCTGGCCCTGCTGCGCGTGGGGCATCGGGATGTAGCCGGGCAGCAGGTTGAACAGGGTCGGGATGTCCGTCGAGCCCTGGATGGAGGCGTGCCCGCGCAGCGCGAGGATGCCGCCGCCGGGCCGGCCGATGTTGCCCAGCAGACTCTGCAGCACGGCGGCGGTCCGGATGTACTGCACGCCCACCGTGTGCTGGGTCCAGCCGACCGCGTAGGCGAACGCCGTGGTCCGCTCGCGTCCGGAGTTCTCCGTGACCAGCTCGCACACCTCACGGAACATGTCCCGCGGCACCCCGCAGACCCGCTCCACCATCTCGGGCGTGTAGCGGGCGTAGTGCCGCTTGAGGACCTGCAGGACACAGCGCGGATGGGTGAGCGTCTCGTCCCGCTCGGGCTCGCCCTCACCGAGCACGGCACCGCCCGAGCCGTGCGACTCGCCGCGCGCGGCCTCCTTCATCGAGCCGCCGTCCTCGCTCTCCTCCCGGTCGCGCTCCCCGGCCGGCGCCCGCACCTGCGTGCCCTCGTACTGCCAGGTGCTCTGGTCGTAGGTGCGGCTGTCGGGGTCCAGCCCGGAGAAGACGCCGTCCAGGTCCTCGGTGTCGCGGAAGTCATCCCGCAGGATCACCGACGCGTTGGTGTAGGCCACCACATAGTCCCGGAAATACTTGTCCTCGCTCAGCACATGGTTGACGATCCCGCCGAGAAACGCGATGTCCGAGCCCGCGCGCAGGGGCACGTGCACGTCCGCGAGCGCGCTGGTGCGGGTGAACCGCGGGTCGACATGGATCACCTTGGCCCCCCGTGCCTTGGCCTCCATCACCCACTGGAACCCGACCGGATGGCACTCGGCCATGTTCGAGCCCTGGATGACCACGCAGTCGGAGTTCTGGAGGTCCTGCTGGAAGGTGGTCGCGCCGCCGCGGCCGAACGAGGTTCCCAGACCGGGAACCGTGGAGGAGTGTCAAACACGCGCCTGGTTCTCGATCTGGATGGCTCCCAGCGCGGTGAACAGCTTCTTGATGAGGTAGTTCTCCTCGTTGTCCAGCGTCGCCCCGCCCAGGCTCGCCAGGCCCAGTGTGCGCCGGGTGCGCCGCCCGTCGGCCTCCCACTGCCAGCCCGCGCGCCGGGCGGCGATCACCCGGTCGGCGATCATGTCCATCGCCGTGCCGAGGTCCAGCCGCTCCCACTCGGTGCCGTGCGGACGCCGGTACAGGACGTGGTGCTCGCGGGCGTCCCCCGTGCACAGCTGGAGGCTGGCCGCGCCCTTGGGGCACAGCCGGCCACGGGAGACGGGCGAGTCCGGATCGCCCTCGATCTGGGTGACCTCGCCGTTCTCCACGTAGACGTTCTGGCCGCAGCCCACCGCGCAGTAGGGACAGACGGACTTCACCACCCGGTCGGCGGTGGCCACCCGGGGACGCAGGCCCGCGCTGCGCGGGCTCTTGGCCGCCGCGCCCCGCCCGAGCGGGTCCGTACCGGTGAGCTGGCGGTAGACCGGCCACGAGTCGATCCAGGTGCGTACGCCCATGACTACCTCCCCAGCCTTTCCCGCTGCGGCACGACCGTGTACTTCGGGTCCTCCGCCGACGCCACCCCGGCCCGGAACACGCCGAACCGCAGGGCCGCCGACCCGGCGAGCAGGGCCGCTCCGGCGACTGCGGCCGCCCGCCGGTCGCGCACCCGCCCGGTCAGCAGCGCCAGCGCGGCACCGCCCGCCGTCAGCGCCTCCGCCGTGCGCAGCAGACGGCGCGCGCCGCCCAGCTCGAAGGGCTCGGCGGCCAGGCCCATACGGCGCTTCTGCAGCCGGAAGGAGCCCAGTTCCAGCGCCGCCCCCAGTACGGCCACGCGCCGCGCCGGGCCCGCCTCGGCCCACGGGACGGTGAGCAGCGCCAGCCCGGCCGCCGCCGAGGCGCCCGAACCGGCGAACACGAACGGCAGCTCGCGGTACCCCTCGTGCCAGGAGGGCACCGCCGTGTCCGCGATCAGCACCGCCGTGTAGGTGGCCACGGCCGGCGCCAGAACGGCGGCCCCCGCCGTCGCGGCGACCCCGACGGGCCGGAACCGGCGCACGGCGTCGGTGGCCGCCGCCACCATCGTCAGCGGCGCGTACCCGGACAGCAGCCAGGAGCCCACGCTCATCGGCGAGGTCGGCTTGAAGACCCGGAGCATGTTCAGGAAGCGGGCCGGGCGCCCCAGATCGTGGACGAGCGCGGCCAGCGAGAGCGAGATCGCCCCGGCCGCGCCCAGCCGGGCCCGCCGCGCCAGCACCGGCCGCCCCGTCAGTTCCGCCCCGGCCGCCAGCAGCGAGGAGCCGCCGGCCAGCCCGCCCAGGTAGAGGTAGCCGGCGATGTCCAGCGCCTCCCAGGTCGGCGTGTTCAGCACGGGCAGGCCGTAGTACGAGGTGAACTCGGCTTCCGGGACCACCGGTTGGCCGTCCCGGCCGCGACGGCGGCGCCGGATCCGCCGGGAGGCGCGGGGCACGGCCGGGCCGTTCATCGCCGCCGCCCGGCGAATGCGGCGGCGACGAGCGCGCCGAGTGTGGCCGCCGCCAGCGCCGCGTGCCGCCACATGTCGGGCAGATCCCTGGTGGTCACCACCGGGTCCGGCGGCAGTCCGTACACCTCGGGCTCGTCGAGCAGCAGGAAGAACGCGCCGTCGCCGCCGACCCCGTTCTCCGGGTCCTCGCCGTACAGCCGGGCGTCCGTCACCCCGGCGGCGTGCAGGCCCGCCACCCGGGTGGCGGCCCGCTCGCGCAGTTCGTCCAGGGGGCCGAACTGGATGGAGTCGGTCGGGCACGCCTTGGCGCAGGCCGGTTCCATGCCGACGCCGAGCCGGTCGTAGCACAGGGTGCACTTCCAGGCCCGGCCGTCGTCCGGGCGCTGGTCGATGACGCCGTACGGGCAGGCGGGCACGCAGTAGCCGCAGCCGTTGCAGATGTCCTCCTGCACCACCACCGTGCCGAACTCGGTGTGGAACAGCGCGCCCGTGGGACACACGTCCAGGCAGGCCGCGTGGGTGCAGTGCTTGCACACGTCCGACGACATCAGCCAGCGCATCCCGGCCGGGCCCTCGGGAGCGACCGGGGGAAGGGCGTCGCGCGGGCCGGGGGAGTCGGTGCCGAGGCGCGCGGCGGCGGCGAACACGTCGTCGTCCCCCGCGCTCGCCCGGCCGGCCGGGACACGCTGCTCGATGAAGGCCACGTGCCGCCAGGTGTCGGCGCCGAGCCCTCGGGTGTTGTCGTACGACATGCCCGTCAGCTCCAGCCCGTCCTCCGGGACGGCGTTCCACTCCTTGCAGGCCACCTCGCACGCCTTGCAGCCGATGCAGACGGAGGTGTCGGTGAAGAAGCCCACGCGCGGTGGGGCGTCGGGGTAGCCGTCTGCGGCGGCCAGGTCCGGCTCCGGCCCGGACAGCAGGTCGCCACCCGGCCGTGTGCCGTCGTCGTCCCGAACCATGCGACAGCCCTCCTCGGTCTCCCGGTCGCCCACACTCCCGAGCGTTGCACGGGTGCCCGGCCCGCGCGCCCCGAGACGGCCCGCTCCCGCATCCGGCCACCCGGCCCCGCATGCTCACGGGACCACGGGGTACCCGCGACGGGCCGCCCGACCGGCGCGGCGAGCCCCGAGCCCGGCACACGAGGAGAAGTCATGACGGAGCACCACGACACCCACGCCCGGCCCGTTCCCAGGGACCTGCCCGACCAGCAGGCGAGCCACGGCGACGACCGCTGGGACGCCCCCGTGCAGGACGACGCCAGCGAGGTGCCCGACACGGACGAGGCGGGAGCCGGCCCGCGCGGCGCACCGGACTCCGCCGGGGTCCGCCCCGACCAGCCCGTCCCCGACGAGCCCTCCGGGTGACGCGCGAAACCGCGTCGGCCCGGTGCCGACAGCTCGGCCACCACAGCGTGCGGCGGCCGGAGAAGCCCCCGAGCGCGGCTCCGTGCCGCGGCCCGGGCAGGCCGGGGACGCGTCGTCCCGGCGCCCGGTCAGCCACGCACGGCGGACGCCGGCGCGTGCCGTGTCACCGTGCGTGGCTCACCGCGCCTCCCCCCGGTGAGCCCTCGTGAGCCGAGTTCACGACGCGAGCGGGGCGGTGTTCATGCCCGCGTGCTCCCTCAGTCCTTCCAGGAACTCCTGGATCGCCTCCACCGCCGTGTACCGGGGTTCCCAGTCCAGCTCCGTGCGCGCGCGGGCGGAGTCCAGCAGCGGCAGGCGCAGGACCGCGTCGAAGAGGTCCGGGGAGGCCGGCACGAGCCGCAGCCGCCACGCCGCCGACAACGCGGCCCGTAGTGGCGGCAGCGGGACGCGCAGCGGGCGCGCCTGAAGCAGTCCGGCCAGCGTCGCCGCGTCCAGGGGCGGATCGGCGGCCAGGTTGAAGGCACCGCTCACCGGGCGGAGCACCGCCTCGGTGAACGCGGCGGCCGCGTCGTCGGTGTCCACCGCCTGGAACTTCAGGCCGGGCAGGTCCGGGATCACCGGCACGAACGGCGGCCGCACCCACTGGGTGGGCAGCCAGGACCCGGCGAAGATCCGCCGCTGCTCCGAGGCAGCCTCCCGCTTGAAGAGGAACCCCGGCCGCATCCGCACCACCCGCGTCCGGGAGTGCCGCAGCTCGTAGGCGTCCAAGTACCGCTCCAGATACGACTTCTCCCGGCAGTACGCGGCCTGCGGCCAGCCGTGCGTGGGCCAGGACTCGTCCACCTCGCGGTCCTTGGGGCCCGGTGAGTAGGCGCCGACCGACGAGGCGTGGACCAGCGCGGGCACTCCCGCCTCCGCCGCCGCCTCGAACACCCGGATGCTGCCGAGGACGTTGGTCCGCCAGGTCGTCACCGGGTCGTGGGTGGGCTGGAACTTCCACGCCAGATGCACCACCGCGTCAGCGCCCCGGAAGAGGGACACCAGGTCGGCGCCGTCCGGGTCGACGTCGGCCGCCACCCAGGTCGTGCCCTCCGGCTGCCAGTCGGGGGCCCTGCGCGCCACACCGGTCACCGACGCCACCTCGGGACGCCCGCGCAGCGCCTCCACGACGCTCGTGCCGACATTGCCGGTGGCGCCGGTCACCACCACCCGGAGCCCGCCGTTCGCCGTGCCGGTCATGACAGCCGCCTTCCCTTGGGGTCGAGGGCCCGCCGGGTACCCGTGGCACGGCCTGTCAAGCGCCGGGTAAGTGCGGGAGTGCCGGGTACCCGCCACGGGACCGAGCCGCAGCACCGACGAACACACGAGCATGGGAGGACACATGCGCGCTCTCACCTGGCACGGCAGGAGGGACGTCCGGGTCGACACCGTCCCCGACCCGCAGCTCCAGGACCCCACCGACGTCATCGTCCGCGTGACGTCCAGTGGGATCTGCGGGTCGGATCTGCATCTGTACGAAGTCCTCGGCCCGTTCCTCGACCCCGGCGACATCCTCGGCCACGAACCCATGGGCATCGTGGAGGAGACCGGCTCCGAGGTGACCTCCCTCGCCCCCGGGGACCGCGTGGTGGTGCCCTTCAACGTCTCCTGCGGCCAGTGCCACATGTGCGGGCAGGGCCTGCACTCCCAGTGCGAGACCACCCAGGTCCGCGACCGGGGCATGGGCGCCTCCCTGTTCGGCTACACCAAGCTGTACGGCCAGGTCCCCGGTGGCCAGGCGCAGTTCCTCCGGGTGCCCTTCGGCGACCAGCTTCCCGTGAAGGTCCCCGACGGCCCGCCCGACCAGCGCTTCCTCTACCTCTCCGACGTACTGCCCACCGCCTGGCAGGCCGTCGAGTACGCCGGTGTGCGGCCCGGCGGCAGCCTGGTGGTGCTCGGCCTCGGCCCGATCGGCGAGATGGCCTGCCGCATCGCCCGGCACCGGGGCGTCGAGGACGTCATCGGCGTCGACCTCGTCCCCGAACGCCTCGCCCGGGCCCGCAAACACGGCATCACCGTCTACGACCTCGGCGAGTACGGCGACGGCCTGGCCGACGCGATCCGCGACGTCACCGACGGACGCGGCCCGGACGCGGTCATCGACGCCGTCGGCATGGAGGCGCACGGCGCGCCCTTCGCCAAGGCCGCCCAGTGGGCCACCGGTCTGCTCCCCGACGCCGTCGCGCAGCGCTTCATGGAGAAGGCGGGCGTCGACCGGCTCGGCGCGCTGCACCTCGCCATCGACCTCGTCCGCCGGGGCGGCACCATCTCGCTGTCCGGCGTGTACGGGGGCATGGCCGACCCCATGCCGATGCTGACCCTGTTCGACAAGCAGATCCAGCTCCGCATGGGCCAGGCCAACGTGCACCGCTGGGTGGGCGACATCCTCCCGCTGCTCACCGACGAGGACCCGCTCGGCGTGGACACCTTCGCCACCCACACCCTCCCGCTGGAGCAGGGGCCGCAGGCGTACGAGACGTTCCAGGCGAAGAAGGACGGCATGATCAAGGCGGTCCTCGAACCCTGGTGAGGCGCGCCCCCGATGGCCGGCCGGTCAGCCGCGTCGCAGGACGTCCGCGACGATGCGCAGGCCGGCCACCAGGCCGTCGTGGACCGGTGACACCGGGCGCAGTTCGGCGGGCACCCAGGGGCGGCACACCGTCATGTCCCGCGGGGTGGGGGATTTGTGGGCACGCCGCTTGCCGCCGGGCCAGGGCCGCCCGGCGGCTCGGGAGGAAGGGCGTGGCGTCGTAGCCCCGCCCTTCCTCACCCTCGCTCATGTCCGGCGGGCGCGTTCGCGTGCGAGGCGCAGCAGCACCACGACCAGGTCCACGGCGGCGAACACCGCGAGGACACCGCAGATGACGGCCAGGACCGTGAGCTGGGTGGGGTCCGGCACGTCCTGCTGCCGCACCGCGCCCGCCCAGACGGCGAAGACCACCGTACCGAGCACGAAGACCAGCAACCCGGTCACGCTGAGCACCAGGCGCAGCTTCAGGGCGCTGCGGGCGGTGACCGGTTCGGTACCGGTGCGTGCCTGGCGTCGGCCGATCGCGCCCGGACGCGCGCGCGGCACGCGTGCCGTGTCGTCCTGAGTGTGTCGTCGGCTCATGCCCTCATCCCCGTCCAGGTCGCGAGGAGTCCTCGAGGACTCCGAGGAGGGAGGCGGCCCGCCGCACGACGGACGCCGGGCTGCCCGGTGCCGACTCCGCGTACCCGCCCCCGCGCCGCGGCAACCACCCCCTGCGCGCCAGGCCGGGCGGTGTGCGGGAACGGGGCCGGGGTACTCGGGCGGAGTAACCGGCAGGCCGCCGACCCGGCCGGCCCCTCCACTCAACTCACCCAGCGGGAGAGGCGATGTCCACCGCACAAACGCTGATCGCGATCCTGGTTCCCATCGCGGTCATCCTGATCCTGGCCGCCGCGGGAGTGTGGCTCGTGACGCGCCGCCGCAGGCGCCGCCTCCAGGAGAAGTTCGGCCCCGAGTACGACCGGGCCGTGCAGTCCGGCGAGAGCAGGCGGGAGGCCGAGCGCGAACTGCAGGCCCGCGAGAAGCGGCACCGCGGCCTGGACCTCAAGGAGCTGTCCCCCGAGGAGCGGGACCGCTACGCCGCGGAGTGGAGGGACACGCAGGAGCGGTTCGTCGACCATCCGGCGCAGAGCGTCGACGACGCCGACCGCCTGGTGACCCAGCTCATGCGCGACCGCGGCTACCCCACCGAGGGGTTCGAGCAGCAGCTCCGGGACCTGTCCGTCGAGCACGCGCAGACCCTGGAGCACTACCGCGACGCCCACGACGTGAGCCTGCGCAACGAGAACGGCGAGGCCACCACGGAGGAGCTGCGCGGCGCCATGGTGCGCTACCGCACCCTCTTCGACGACCTGCTGGGCAGCGGCCGTCCCCCGCACCACGAGAGCACCGGGCACGACGCGGCCTGACCCGGCGCGCACTTCCACCACGGCACGAGCGAAAACGAGGTTGTCATGTCAGACCGGCACACCAACAGCGGCCCCGGCGAGGGTGAGTTGACCACGGAGGACCTGGCCCGCCCCGGCCGGGAGAGCCGTCCCGACGCCCGCTCCGGCCCCCTGTCCGAGCCGCGTCCGGACGCACCGTCCGACACCGGCCACGACGCCCCGCCGGACGCCCGCTCCGGCCCGCTGTCGGGGGCACGGCCCGACCAGACGGCCGAGCGCACTTCCGAGGCGCCCCCGCCGGCCTACCCCGGGGAGGCGTCGGCCGTCTCCGACGACGCGCGGGCCGTTCCCGGCGAGCGGGAGAACGCGCCCGAGCGCGCCGCCACGGGCGAGCCGGCCGGTGCTCCGGAGCGCACCCCCCTGACCGGGCGCGACGACCGCGACCGGCGTCCGGACGGGGACCAGCGGCAGGGCGGCGGGCAGCCGCGCTCGGTGGACGAGGGCGCCGACCCGCTGATCGCCCACCAGGAGGCCGACAACTTCCGCGAGCGCTGGGCCAGGATCCAGGGCACCTTCGTCGACGATCCCAAGGACGCCGTCCGTTCGGCGGACGCGCTGGTCGCCGACGTCATCCAGTCGCTGGCCGCGACCTTCGCCGACCACAAGAAGGAACTCGAGGGCCAGTGGAGCCGCGGCGAGCAGGTCGAGACCGAGGGCCTGCGGGTGGCCCTCCAGCAGTACCGCACCTTCTTCAACCAGCTCCTGGACGCCTGAGCCCGGCTCACGTCGCACACGACAGCGGCCCGGACCGACGAGGTCCGGGCCGCTGTCGTGTGTTGCGCGGCGGTTACGGCAACGGCGTGCCGCCCGTCGCGTTGAGGATCTCCGCCGTGATGAAGCTGGCGTGCGGCGAGGCCAGGAAGACGTAGGCGGGCGCCATTTCGGCAGGCTGGGCCGGGCGGCCGAGCGGGGACTGCTTGCCGAACTCGACCGTGTCCGGCATCGTCGCCGGGATCAGCGGCGTCCACACCGGGCCCGGCGCCACGGCGTTCACCCGGATGCCGTCCTCGGCCACCATCTGCGCCAGCCCCTGGGTGAAGGTGACGATCGCGCCCTTGGTCATCGCGTAGTCCAGCAGATGCGGACTCGGCTTGTACGCCTGCACGGACGTGGTGTTGATGATGCTGCCGCCCGCCGGGATGTGCGGCAGCGCCATCTTGCTCAGCCAGAACATGCCGTACAGGTTGGTGCGCACCACCCGGTCGAACTGCTCGGTGGTGATCGCCTCGATGCCGTCCGGCTGGGACATCTGGTAGGCGGCGTTGTTCACCAGGATGTCGATGCGGCCGAACTCGTCCACCGCCCGCTCGATCAGCCGGCGGCACTGCTCTTCCTCCCGGATGTCGCAGGGCACCGCCACCGCCTTGCGGCCGGCCTCCTCCACCAGCCGGCTGGTCTCGGCTGCGTCGTCGCCCTCCTCGGGCAGATAGGTGAAGAGCACGTCGGCGCCCTCGCGCGCGTAGGCGAGCGCTACCGCCCGGCCGATCCCGGAGTCGCCGCCGGTGATCACCGCCTTGCGGTCGGTCAGCAGTCCGCTGCCCTCGTAGGACTCCTCGCCGTGGTCCGGCGGGGGGTCCATCGGGCCGGTCCAGCCCGGATGTTCCTGCCCCTGCTCCGGGAACTCGGGGCGGGGATGCCGGTGGAGGGGATTCTCGGTCACGGGGCCTTCCTTTCCGTTCCGCCGTGCGGGAGTGTCCGCAGGGCGCTGTGCTGTTGCCGCCACGCCTTGAGCACATGCGCGCCGAACCGGTCCTCCAGCAGACCGGTGGCGTACACGCCGAAGGCGATGTCGGCCTCGAGATGCGGCTCGTCGGCGAGCAGCCCGCCGACCACGTCCCGGCGGACCACCTGCTCGTGCACGGCGTCCGCCTCCACGTGCTCGTCGTAGAACCGCTGCGCCGCCTTGCCCGCGCCGGCCCGGCGCAGGGCGGCCGCCATCCGGCGGGAGCCCGGCGACGAGGTCACCTCGACGGTGGCGAAGTGCCCCACCAGGGCGCCCCGCAGCGCGCGGTGCAGCCCGAAGAGGGACATCAGGTTGACCGTGGCGAGCAGGGCCGCCGGCGCCCGGTCGAGGTAGTGGCCGTAGGTGGTGTCCAGGCCGAGGTCGGTCATCAGATCGGCGTAGAGCCGCGCGTGGATCTCCTCGGGGCGGCCGCCGCCGAACTCGTCGAACTCCACGGCCACCATCCCCGCCTTGGCCCGGCCGCGCAGCCTCGGGATGACCCAGGCGTGCGGGTCGGCCTCCTTGAGGTGGTACAGCGAGCGCAGCGCCGCGTACTCGGTGAGCTGCCAGAGCTCGCCGTCGCGCCGGAGGTGGTGGCTGACGCTGCTGTCGTCGTGCCCGACCGGCTCGACCAGCAGCGCGTCCAGCGCCTCGTCGGCGCTCGTGCCCGGCGGCACGTCCCGGCGCAGGGCCGCGAGGAACGGCCGCTCCAGCGCGCGCCGCACCGCCAGCAGGCCGGGGTCCCACTCCAGTTCGTCGGGCACGCCCTCGAAACCCCGGTAGTGCAGCTCGTAGAGCACGTACAGGGCGAGCTGGAGGTCGTCGCCGTACGGGTCGACGGTCGGTGGAAGCGTGCTGTCCAGCGCGGTGTCACCGCTGGTCAGCGCGGCGATGACGGCCGCGGACAGGTCGCCGCGCGGCTGGGGGAGTGCGGGCCCGGTCACCGGGTCTCCTTCGCGTTCTTCGTACGGCGGCGGTGGCTGGTGTCGCACCAGGGGTAGATACGGCTGCGGCGGCAGGTGCAGAGCGCGACCGTGAAGCGTCGCGAGGTGACGACCGTGCCGTCCGGGAGGGTCACCTCGACCGGGCCGGGCAGGAGCAGCGGGCCGTCGGGCGTGATCGTCACGCTCGTCGCGTCCTCGGCTTCTCGGCCCACGGGTGACCACCGTCCTCTCGGCTCGGGTACTGGGGTCGGTGCTGCACGAGTACCCGCTGAAAGCCGCCGAAACGGGCCGTCCGGGTCAACGGCGCACGGCGCGCACCACCACCAGCTCCTCCTGGTCCTCGTGCCGGTCGCGCAGCACGCCCCGGCTGTGCAGCCAGGAACGGCGCTCGCGCAGCACGGGGCCGAAGGGCACGGTGGCCCGGTCCACCACGGTGGCGTCCAGCCCCGCGGCGGTGAGCCGGTCCAGGGTCGGCGTGGTGCCGCACAGCGCGGAGTGCACCAGGAGCAGGACGCCGCCCCGCTTCAGCACACCGGCGCTGGTGTCGCAGATCCGGTCCACGAAGAGCCGCCCGTCCGGCCCGGCGTCCCAGGCACGGGCGGAACCCCGGCTCGGCGGCCTCGGGGCGGGCGCGGGGACGTAGGGCGGGTTGCTCACCACCAGGTCGTATCTGCGGCCCGGCACGGCCGAGACGAGGTCGCCGCGGCGCACCGTGATGCGCTGGCCGGCGAGCAGGGCGTTGCACCAGGCGGTGGCCAGGGCCCGCCGGGAGATGTCGACCGCGGTGACCCGCGCCCCGCGCGCGGCGGCCCGCACGGCCAGCGCGCCGCTGCCGGTGCACAGGTCGAGCACACAGGACTCGGCGTCCAGGTGCTCCTTCTCCATGACACGTGCGATGAGATCGGTGTCGTGCTGCGGGGTGTACACGCCCGGCGGTGTCGGCAGGGCTGCCAGTGGTCCCACGTCGGCCTCCAGGGCACTGATCGTTCCTCGTGCCGTTTCTGAGTGCCCTGCGTAGCGATCGTCACACCTCGGGGAACCGGGACATGACCCCTGGTGACCGAGTGGGGGCGTCCGGTGACGCGCGAGCGCGCCACGGCCGGGGTGGCCGTGGCGCGCCGGGAGCCTCGTGACGTCAGCAGTAGAGGTTGCCGCCGGGGGAGACGCCGAGGATCTGCGCGAAGCGCTGGTAGGCGTCGACGCGGCTCTGCACCTGGGCGGGGTTGCGGCCGTCGCACTCCAGGGAACCGTTGATGCTGCGGATGGTCTGCCCGAAGCCCGCCTGGTTCACCATGGCGTTGTGCGGCGTCATGGAGCCCGGTCCGGACTGGGTGTTCCAGTACCAGAGGCCGGTCTTCCAGGCGACGGCGCTGTCGTTCTGCACCAGGTTCGGGTTGTGCAGCAGGTCGATGCCGAGCGCGTCGCCGGCCGCCTTGTAGTTGAAGTTCCAGCTCAGCTGGATCGGCCCGCGCCCGTAGTACGCCGCCTGCCCGGCCGGGCAGCCGTACGACTGGCTCCAGTCGCAGTACGTCGGGTAGTTCGCGGTGTTCTGCTCGACCACGTAGACCAGGCCGCCGGTCTCGTGGTTCACGTTGGCGAGGAAGGCCGCGGCCTCCTGCTTCTTCACCGTGTCGCTGCCGGTGTTGGCGAAGCCGGGGTACGCGCCGAGCGCGTTGACCAGCCCGCTGTAGGAGTAGAACGAGTTCCGGTTCGGGAACATCTGGTTGAACTGGGCCTCGCTGACCACGAAGTTGCCGACGGGCGTGGTCCCGCCGCCGTCGCAGTTGTACGGGTCCCAGTACCAGGTGCTGATGATCGGGTCGTAGCCCGGGTTGTCGTGCTCGGCGATGTACGCCTTGCCGTCGGTGTACCGGACGATGTCACCGGCCCGGTACGACTTGCCGGCCACCCAGTTCGGGTAGCTCGAACAGGAGGCCGCCGGAGCGGCCGACGCGGCCGGCGCCGGCAGCAGAACGGGTGCCACGGCGAGGGCGAGCGCTGCCAGAGCGGCGGAGATGTGCCGTCTCGACACTGAATCAACTCCTAGATGTGCCACGGCCGTTCCAGCGCGGAGCGGAACGCGGGCGCGCTCACTGCGGGCATGCCGGAGACACCGGCCAAGGCGTGGGGGGCGGCCGTGATGGGGGGTGTGAGGCCACACTCAAACGCATTGGTCTGTACCAGTCAAGGGGAGGCGCGGGAGAGGGGTGAAGTTCGGTCAACTTCCTTGTCACGAACAGGAGTCGAGGGTCCGGACGACGGCGTACAAAAGGGTGCGGAGGGCGTCCTCGACGCCCTCCGCACCCCTTTCGGATCTCAGCCGGTGCTCACCTCCGGCGCGTACAGGTCCAGCCACGTCGCGAGGTCGAGTGCCCGCTCCAGACCCCGTCGGGCCGCCTGGGTGCCCGCCAGTGACTCACTCTCCGCGACGCGCCGCACCTTCTCGCGGTCCAGGAGGTCGAAGACGCGGTGGGACGGCTTGGCCAGGAGGTCCTTGACCTGGGTCTGCAGGGCGCGGCCGTAGCCGGGGTCCTGGGTCGAGGGGTAGGGGCTCTTGACGCGGTCGTACACCGACCGGGGGAGGACGTCCGCCGTGGCCTCGCGCAGGAGGCTCTTCTCGCGGCCGTCGAACGACTTCAGCGCCCAGGGCGTGTTGTAGACGTACTCCACGAGCCGGTGGTCGCAGAACGGCACCCGCACCTCCAGGCCGACCGCCATGCTCATCCGGTCCTTCCGGTCGAGCAGGACGCGCACGAACCGGGTGAGGTGGAGGTGGGACATCCGCCGCATGCGGTACTCGAAGTCGCTCTCGTCCTCGAGCCGTTCGACCCCGGCGGCGGCCGTACGGAACCCGTCCGCGACGTACCCCCTGAGATCCAGCGCGTCCGTCAGCTCGGGACGCAGCACGCCCGTGTCGTCGCCGAAGTGGCGGCCGAAGCTCACCAGCCAGGGGAAAGTGTCCGCGTGCCGGGCCTCCTCGTCGAAGAACTGGAGGTAGCCGCCGAACACCTCGTCCGCCGACTCGCCCGACAGGGCCACCGTGGACTGGTCCCGGATGGCGCGGAAGAGCAGCAGGAGGGAGGCGTCCATGTCACCGAACCCGGCGGGCAGGTCACGGGCGCGGATCACCTTCTCGCGGGCGGCCGGGTCGGCGAGGGACTGCACGTCGAGGACGATGTCCTGGTGGTCGGTCCCGGCGAGCCGGGCCACGTCGTGGACGAAGGGGGTGTCCGGGGTCCCGCGCAGCTCGTCCGCGACGAAGTTGTCCGCCTGCCCGGCGAAGTCGACCGCGAAGCTGCGCACCTTCTCGCCCCGTTCCGCGAGCTGCTCGGCGGCCAGCGCGGTCATGGCGGAGGAGTCCAGCCCGCCGGAGAGCAGGGTGCAGCGGGGCACGTCCGCGACGAGCTGACGGCGCACGATGTCGTCCAGCAGCGTGCGGACGGTGGCGATGGTCGTGTCCCGGTCGTCGGTGTGCGGCCGGGTCTCCAGCCGCCAGTACACGCGGGTGCGCAGGCCCGAGCGGTCGACGGTGACGACGCTGCCCGGCTCGACCTCGCGCATGCCGTCCCACACCGCGTGGCCCGGCGTCTTGACCATGGTGAACAGCTCCCGCAGGCCGTCCAGCGTGACGCGGGGGCGGACCAGCGGGTTGGCGAGGATCGCCTTGGGCTCCGAGCCGAAGAGGACGCCGTCGGCCGTGGGGTGGTAGTAGAACGGCTTGATGCCCATCCGGTCGCGGATCATCACCAGCTTGTCGTCCCGCCCGTCCCAGACGGCGAACGCGTACATGCCGTTCAGCCGCTCGGCCACCGTGTCACCCCACTCCAGGTAGCCGCGCAGGACGACCTCGGTGTCGGAATCGGTGGTGAACCGGTGTCCCCGGTCGGTGAGTTCGCGGCGCAGCTCGGTGAAGTTGTACGCCTCTCCCGAGTAGACGAGCGCGACGTTCCCCCGGGGCGTGCGCACCGACATCGGCTGACGTCCGCCGGGCAGGTCGATGATGGCGAGCCGGCGGTGCCCGAGGGCGGCGGGCCCCTCCGCCCACACGCCCCGGTCGTCCGGGCCCCGGCAGGCCATCGTCTCGGTCATCGCATCCAATACGGAGTCCTCGGCGCCGAGATCACGGTCGAAGGACACCCAGCCGGTGATGCCGCACATGCGCTGCCTCCTGTCGCCGGCGTACCGTCGGCCCGCTGCTGAGCTGTGGTTTCCCGCAAGCACCGGGCCCGGTCGCCAAACCAGTTGTATCGAGCACCTATGTGACGAGCCTCCGCCCGGCACCGGCGCCGGTCAACGGCTCCGTAATCTCCGCGACACGGACCACCACCGGTTTCGGCCGCGCTTTGCCGAAGCGAAAACCTGCGTGTGCCGGGTGAGCAGGGCGGCGGCACCGCGAACCGGCCACAGGCAAAAACTTCACCAATCCCGGGTGAGTTGCAGCGCCCGGCCGGGGGGCGTTACCTGGAAGCAACGGCGGTGAAGCGAGGGCCTCGGGTCCCGGCCCGGCCGCGTTCCCGCGCGTCCGCACCGCACCGGGCCGCCCCGTCGCCGTCAGCCGGCACGAGACGCGGAGGTGACACAGGTGAAAGCCGTTGTCTACGAAAGGCCCTTCAGCGTCACGGTGACAGAAGTCGACGATCCGCAGATCCAGCACCCCAACGACGTGATCGTCCGCATCACCTCGTCCGCGATCTGCGGCTCCGATCTGCACATGTACGAGGGGCGCACGGCGGCCGAGCCGGGCATCGTGTTCGGCCACGAGAACCTGGGCGTGATCGAGGAGATCGGCGACGGCGTGGTCTCGCTGTCCGTGGGGGACCGCGTCGTGATGCCGTTCAACGTCGCGTGCGGGTTCTGCAAGAACTGTCTCGCCGGGGAGACCGGGTTCTGTCTGACGGTGAACCCCGGCTTCGCGGGCGGCGCGTACGGCTATGTGTCCATGGGCCCGTACCCCGGGGGTCAGGCGGAGCGGCTGCGGGTGCCCTTCGCCGACTTCAACTGTCTGAAGCTGCCCGAGGGCGACGAGAACGAGACCGACTACATCCTGCTGGCCGACATCTTCCCGACCGGCTACCACGGCTGCGAACTCGCCCAGGTCTCACCCGGCGAGACGGTCGCGGTGTACGGGGCCGGGCCGGTGGGCCTGATGGCCGCCTACTCGGCGCTGCTGCGCGGCGCGTCGAAGGTGTTCGTGGTCGACCGGGTGCCCGAACGGCTGGCCAAGGCCGAGGAGATCGGGGCCATCCCGATCGACTTCACCAAGGGCGACCCCGCCGAGCAGATCAAGGCCCAGACGAACGGCGAGGGCACCGACAAGGGCATCGACGCCGTCGGCTACCAGGCCCAGAAGGGCGACGAGAGCGGTCACGAGGAGCCCGCGATCGTCCTCAACCAACTGGTGGAGACGGTCCGTCCCACCGGCCGGCTCGGCATACCGGGCCTGTACGTGCCGTCCGACCCCGGTGGACCGGACGAGCACGCCAAGCACGGTCAACTCCTGGTCTCGATCGGCAAGATGTTCGAGAAGGGCCAGAAGATGGGCACCGGCCAGTGCAACGTCAAGAAGTACAACCGCCAGTTGCGCGACCTGATCGCCTCCGGCCGCGCCCGGCCGAGCTTCGTGGTCTCCCACGAACTGCCGCTGGACGACGCCCCGCAGGCGTACGACAAGTTCGACAAGCGGATCGAGGGCTACACCAAGGTGGTACTGCACCCCGGCCACGACCTCGCGGCGTGAACCGGGGCTCCGGCCCGCCGGTCAGGCGTGCTGGGCGGTGATCTTCCGTCCCGGCGCGGCGTGGTGGGCCGGAGCGTCCTCGTCCGAGGTGCGCAGCCGCTGGAGCCAGAGCGTCGCCGTGACCAGCAGCCCGGCGAACAGCACGAGCAGAAGCAAGGAGACCCACATCTGGCGGCTGCCGGGATGCATCCAGCCCGTCCAGATCGCGGCGGTGAGCCACAGGGCCACGCCGGTCGCGTAGAAGGCACGCACCCGGCGCAACTGCCGTACGGCCCGCAGGATTCGGGAGTGATCGGTCTTCGCTGCCATGCGGCCCCTGTACCCCCGATTCCGCGCCGCACGACCCCTTGATCGCACACTCTTGTCGTCCGGCAACTTCGCCCTGGTCAGAGGCGTACGACGACCAGGGCGGTGTCGTCCGTCACGCCCTCGGCGGGGAGCATTTCGGACAGCACGGCGTCGGCCAGCGCCTCCGGCGACACGACGTCCCGGTGGCTCTCCAGAGACTCGACGAGCCGGTCCAGCCCGGTGTCGATGTCCTGGTGCCGCCGCTCGATGAGACCGTCGGTGTACAGCACCAGGGTGTCGCCCTCGGCGAAGCCGACGGTGGCCTCCGGGCGGGGGCGCGGTTCGAAGGCGGCGTCCAGCGGCGGATCGGTCGCCCGGTCGAGCAGCTCCGCGCCCCCCGCACCGCGCAGCAGCACGGGAGGCGGGTGCCCGGCGCTGGAGTAGGTGAGGGTGTGGTGGTCCCAGTCGATGAAGACGGTGACCGCGCTCGTGGACTGGGCGCCCTCCAGGGAGTGGGCGTAGCGGCCGAGGGCCTCCAGGGCCTGCGCGGGACCCCTGGCGACCCGTGAGGTGGCGGACAGCGCACTGCGGAGCTGGCCCATCACACCGGCGGCCGCGAGCCCGTGGCCGACGACGTCGCCGACCGCGACGGCGATCCGGTCCCCGTCGACCAGCTTGGCCAGGTCGTACCAGTCCCCGCAGACGTTGAGCGAGCCGACGGCGGGGCGGTAGCGGACGGCGTTCTCGTGGTGGCCGACCGGGGCGGGGGCCGGGAGCATGGCACGCTGGAGGGCGAGCGCGACCTCGCGCTCGCGGGCATGCGCCTTGCGGAGCCGCTCGTTGACCTGGTGCAGTTCCCGCATCCGGCTGTACAGCTCGGCCTCCAGATTGCGCTCACCGCCCGGACGTCCGGTGGCCCGCAGCAGCTCGGTGACCTCCTCCACCCGGTGGATCAGTACGGCGATGTGCCCGTCCGGCGCGAAGACCGGTGCGTTGACCGGGCTCCAGTACCGCTCCTCCCAGCGGCCCGGCTGGTCGGCGGACTCCACGTCGTACCGCTGCAGCTCCATGGTGTCGGGCTCGCGGTGCAGCAGCACCCGGCGCAGGGACGCCTCCAGGTTCCGCGCGCCGGAGGAGCGGGGGTCCGCCGGATTGTCGGGGAAGGCGTCGAAGAGATACCGGCCGACCACCTGGTCCCGGCTGCGGCCCGCCTGTGCGAGAAACGCCAGATTGGCATCGACGAAGACCAGATCGGCACTGATCAGCGCGACCGCGCCCGGCAGAGCCTGGAACACCGCCGCGTAGTCGATCGCCATCGTTCCAGAGTAGCTGGAATCGCTCTTTTGTAGATCTTCAGCACATATTGGGGTGCGGGGGATGTGTGTTCCGGGTCTGCCCACGGGTAGCCGGTTGGCCGTACCGTCCGGTAATACCCGGCCGTCGCCACCCGCCCCGCGGCTTTCCGGGCCGGAGAACGAGAGGACGTCATGGAGCACTACCGAATCGTCAACCCCGCCACCGGCGAGACCGAGCGGGAGTACCCGACCGCGACCGACGCCGAACTGAGCGAGGCGCTCGAAGCCGCCGACACCGCCCAGCGCGAGTGGGCCGCCCGGCCCCCCGCGGAGCGCGCGGCGGTGCTGCACCGGGTGGCGGACCTCTACGAGGAGCGCAAGGACCAGCTCGCCTCGATCATCACCCGCGAGATGGGCAAGCCGGTCCGCCAGGGCCTCGGGGAGATCGACATCGTCGTCTCGATCTACCGGTACTACGCCGACCACGGCGAGGAGTTCCTGAAGGAGGAGGAGCTCGACGTGGCCTCGGGCGGCCGCGCCGTCATCCGCAAGGAGGCCGTCGGCACCCTGCTCGGGATCATGCCGTGGAACTTCCCGTACTACCAGGTCGCCCGCTTCGCCGCGCCCAACCTGATGCTGGGCAACGCGATCCTGCTCAAGCACGCCCCGCAGTGTCCGGAATCCGCGCTGGAGATGGAGCGGATCTTCCAGGACGCGGGCCTGCCGAAGGGGGCGTACGTCAACATCTTCGCCACCAACGACCAGATCGCGGACGTGATCGCCGACGACCGTGTCCAGGGCGTCTCCCTCACCGGCTCCGAGCGGGCGGGCGCGGCGGTGGCCGAGATCGCGGGCCGGAACCTGAAGAAGGTCGTGCTGGAACTGGGCGGTTCCGACCCGTATCTGATCCTCGGCGTCTCGGACATGTCCCGCGTCGTGAAGAACACCCTCCAGGGCCGCATGCTCAACGCGGGCCAGGCGTGCAACGCCTCCAAGCGGATCATCGCGCTGGACGAGCACTACGACGACTTCGCCGAGCAGTACACCGAGGCGATCCGCCGCATCGTCCCCGGCGACCCCTCCGACCCCGGCACGTTCATGGGCCCGCTCTCCTCGGAGAAGGCCCTGCAGACCCTGGACGAGCAGGTCCAGGACGCCGTCTCCAAGGGCGCGACCGTGCTGGCCGGCGGCCGCCGCATGGACCGGCCGGGCGCCTGGTACGAGCCGACGGTGCTCGCCGGCATCACGCCCGACATGAGGGCCTACAAGGAGGAACTGTTCGGGCCGGTCGCGCTGCTGTTCAAGGTGGGCTCCGAGGACGAGGCGGTCGAGTTCGCCAACAACTCGCCGTACGGGCTGAGCGCCTCGGTGCAGACCGACGACGACGAGCAGGCCGAGCGGGTGGCCCAGCGCCTCGCCGCCGGCATGGTGTTCCTCGGCGGCCCGGCCGGCACCGCCGCCGAGCTGCCCTTCGGCGGGGTGAAGCGGTCCGGCTTCGGCCGCGAACTGGGCCGTTTCGGCATGGAGGAGTTCGCCAACCACAAGCTCATCCGCGTCACGCGCTGAACTCCCCGCCGCCCCCGAGCGTCACGTCCGCTGGAAGAACTCCACCTCCGCCAGCGCGACGTGCCGCCCGCCGGACAGGCCGACCGGGTCACTGAGCGTCAGCCGGACCGAGGTGACCCGGCTCATGCCGACCGCGATGGGCTGCGGGCCGGGCTTGTCGCTCAAGTCGATCTCCTTGCGCCGGACTTGGCCGTCCTCGGAGTAGACGTCCATGTCCACGCGGAGGGCGCGGGCCTGGGTGCCGTAGTCCTCGGCGTTCTTGGACGCGCCGTTGGTGACGATCACGTCCACGAACCGGAACGGCTTGGCGAAGGCGTACGTCACCGACGCGCTCCTGCCGGGGATCGCCCAGTAGCGGTTGGTCAGCCCGTCCGTGGTGAGCCGGGCCGCATGTCCCGGAAGCTCGGCCGTGGCGGTGACGCGGGACGGGCTGACCGCCTTGGGCGTGCCCAGCTTGTCCCGCGTGTCCTCGATCAGCGCCCGCCCGGCCGGGAGCAGCAGGAACCCCGCCACGCACAGCGCCAGCACCACCGCGAGGATCACCAGCAGCCGCGTCAGCGCGCCCGAGCCGGCGCGGGCGCGCTGACGCGGCTG
>NZ_MUNH01000452.1:0-4400 GCF_002154615.1 Streptomyces recifensis | reverse complement strand
GCCGAGGACGTTGGCCTCGGCCTCGGGCTCCTTTCCGGCCGCGCAGGTGGCGCGGGCGGTGACCGTGCCGACCTCGACCAGGGAGAGAAGCGGCAGTCCGGGCACGTGCAGCCGGGCGTTGGCGAGGCGGACCGAGCCCTCGGCGCGCTCGTCGGTGGCGGTGGCTGCGGCCGAGGCGACGTCGGCGCGCAGTACGGAGAAGGGGCGGCCCTGGTTCACGCCGTCGAGCCGGGCCGAGAGCGCGGTGCGGTCGGCGTCGCCCGGTGCCTGGACCTCGTTGAGGGAGAGGGTGAGGGGGACGTCGGCGGTGCGGTGGAGCAGGGACACGTCGAGCCCGGCGCGCAGTACGGCGGCGGAGGCGCGTCCGTGGCCGCCGGTGGCGTGCGCCGGGCGCGCGCTCAGGAGCAGAGGCGCGGCGGTGAGGGCGGCGGCCGTCGCCACGGCGGCGAGACGGCGTGCGGGCATGCGGAAGTTGTCGCTGTTCAAGGCGGTGGGACCCCCAGGAGGAGCGTGCTCGGGACACGACAACCCTTACGCACTGTGGGTGAACGGTCAGCGATCCTGGGTTACTTCACTCCATCGGGGGGTTTCCGCCTCCGTATTCGATTAAGGGGGCACGGCCGTTCGCCCCGCCTACTGCACGACCCGTCCGTTCAGCACCACCCGGCGCGGCGCCGCGAGCACCCGTACGTCGGCGCGCGGGTCGGACTCGTAGACCACCAGGTCCGCCGGGGCGCCCTCCTCCAGGCCGGGGCGGCCCAGCCAGGCGCGGGCGGCCCAGCTGGTGGCGGCCAGCGCCTCGACGGGCGGGATGCCGGCGGTGACCAGTTCCGCCACCTCGGCGGCGACCAGCCCGTGCGGCAGCGAGCCGCCCGCGTCCGTGCCGACGTACACCGGGATGCCCGCGTCATAGGCGTCGCGCACCGTCTCGTAGCGCCGCTCATGGAGGCGTCGCATATGTGCCGACCAGCGGGGGTACTTGTCGTCGCCGCCCGCCGCCAGGTCGGGGAAGGTGGCGATGTTGACCAGGGTCGGCACGATGGCGACCCCGCGCTCCGCGAACAGCGGGATCAGCTCGGGGGTGAGGCCGGTGGCGTGCTCGACGCAGTCGATGCCGGACTCCACCAGGTCCCGCAGCGAACTCTCCGCGAAACAGTGCGCGGTGACCCGCGCGCCCAGCCGGTGCGCCTCCGCGATCCCCGCCTCGACCGCCTCGCGCGGCCAGCAGGGCGCGAGGTCGCCGGCGCCCCGGTCGATCCAGTCGCCGACCAGCTTGACCCAGCCGTCCCCGCGCCGCGCCTCCCGGCCGACGTAGGCGACGAGGTCGGCGGGCTCGATCTCGTGGGCGTAGCCCCGGATGTAGCGGCGGGTACGGGCGATGTGCCGGCCGGCCCGGATGATCTTCGGGAGGTCCGCCCGGTCGTCCACCCAGCGGGTGTCGGAGGGCGAACCGGCGTCCCGGAGCAGCAGGGCGCCGGCCTCGCGGTCGGTGAGGGCCTGCTTCTCGGCGGTGTCCGCGTCGACCGGGCCCTCCGCACCGAGGCCGACATGGCAGTGGGCGTCGACCAGGCCGGGCAGCGCCCAGCCCTGGACGGCTCTGACGTCACCGGCGCCGGCGGGGCGGTCGTAGGTGATGCGGCCGCCGACCACCCACAGCTCGTCGCGGACGTCGTCGGGCCCGGCCAGGACCCGCCCCTTCACGTGCAGCACCGGGTGATCGCTCATGCACCGCACCTTAGTGAGGCGGCCCGCCGGGCTGAAGACCCGGCTACTTCTCCGTCTTGCCGGGTACGTCCTCCACCTCGGCCATCGCCGGGTCCAGGACGCGGGAGAGGAAGTGCCGGGTCCGCTCGTTCTTCGGGTTCCCGATGACCTCCTCCGGGGTGCCCTGCTCGACGATGACGCCGCCGTCCATGAAGACGACCCGGTCCGCGACCTCGCGGGCGAAGGTCATCTCGTGGGTGACGACCATCATGGTCATGCCTTCCTCGGCGAGCCCCCGCATCACCGCGAGCACGTCACCGACCAGCTCGGGGTCGAGCGCGGAGGTGGGCTCGTCGAAGAGCATCACCTCGGGGCCCATGGCGAGCGAGCGGGCGATGGCCACCCGCTGCTGCTGGCCGCCGGAGAGCGAGGACGGGTAGGCGTGCGCCTTGTCGGAGAGCCCGACCCGCGCCAGGTTCTCCGCCGCGACCTTCTCCGCCGCCGCCTTGTCCCGCCCGAGCACCCGGCGCTGGGGCAGCGTGAGGTTCTCGGTGACGTCGAGGTGCGGGAAGAGGTTGAACTGCTGGAACACCATGCCGATGCGCCGGCGTACGGCGTCGATGTCCACGTCCGGGTCGGTCAGCTCGGTGCCGCCGACCACGATGGTGCCCTGCTGGGGTTCCTCCAGCAGGTTGACGCAGCGCAGCAGGGTGGACTTGCCGGAGCCGGACGGCCCGATGACGCAGACCACCTCGCCCTGGCCGATCTCCAGGTCGACACCGCGCAGGACGTGGTTGTCGCCGAAGGACTTGTGCAGCCCCTCGACGCGGATCTCGGGAGTGCTCACCGGATCGCCTCCTGGGACTTGGACTCCATCCGGCGTACGACGAAGCCGAGCGGGATGGTGACCAGCAGATAGCACAGGCCGGCCACCAGGATGGGGGTGGAGTTGGCGGTGGTGCTGGCCAGGTCGTTGCCGAACTTGGACAGCTCGCGCTCCTCCAGCGTGACACCGAGGAACAGCACCAGCGAGGAGTCCTTGAAGAGCAGGACGAGTTCGTTGGTGAGCGGGGGCAGGATGATGCGGAACGCCTGCGGGATGACGATGGAGATCATGGCCCGCGCGGGCGAGAAGCCCAGCGAACGCGCCGCCTCCATCTGTCCCTTGGGCACCGCCTGGATGCCCGCCCGGATCGTCTCGGCCATGTAGGCGGCCGAGACCAGGCCGAGGGCGACCGCGACCTTGCCGTAGGTGCCGCCCGGATACTGCACGTCCGGGAAGGCCAGCGGCACGCCGACGCCGACGAAGATGAAGATCAGCAGGGCGGGCAGGCCCCGGAAGATCTCGATGTAGATGCCGGCGAGCCAGCGGTACGGCCCCACGGAGGACAGCCGCATCAGGGCGACGACGATGCCCAGCACGAGTCCGACCACGAAGCCGGACAGCGTGTAGAGCACGGTGTTCTTCAGCGCCAGCGTGATGATGTCCGGGAACATCTGCTCGGCGATGGGCAGTTGCGCGAACTGGTTCTTCAGCCGTCCCCAGTCCGCGGAGAACGCGAAGGCGAGGACGGCGGCGACGAAGACGACGTACTGCGCGCCGCGTGAGAGCCTGCGCCGCTGCCTGCGGGTCAGGCCCTTCTTGCGGGGCTGGATGCGGGTGTCCGTGTCGGCCATCGGGTCAGGAGCCCGCGGACGGAGAGGCGGCGGACGGGTCGTAGGGGCCGATCCACTTCTCGTAGATCTTCTTGTACTCGCCGTCGGACTTGGCGTGGGCCAGCGCCTTGTTGATCGCGTCGCGCAGGGCGGTGTTGCCCTTCTTCACCGTGAAGCCGTACTGCTCGCCGGTGTTGATGTTGTCCACCACCTGGAAGGCGGAGGAGTTGGCCTTGTCCTTCAGCCAGCCCTGGACCACCGGGTAGTCGATGACCACGGCCTGGACCTGGCCGGTGCGCAGGCCGTTGAGGACCGCGTCGGAGGAGTGGAAGGAGACCGGGTCGAGGCCCTTGCTCTTGGCGAAGTCCTCACCGGTGGTCTGCGCCTGCGCGCCGAGCTTCTTGCCCTTGAGGTCCGCGAGCGACTTGATGCCGCTCTTCTTGTTGACCAGCACGGCCTGGGTGGCCTCGAAGTAGGGGTCGGAGAAGTCGACGTTCTTCTTGCGCTCGTCGGTGATCGTCATGCCGGCGGCGGCGAGGTCGCACTGGCCGGAGTTGAGGAAGGCGCCGGTCTTGAAGTTCTCGAACGGCGTGTCCACGATCTTCTGCTTCACGCCCAGGTCCCCCGCGACCAGGTCGATCAGGGAGACGTCGAAGCCCTGCACCTTGCCGTCGATCACCGACTGGAACGGCGGGTAGGGCAGGTGGGTGCAGACGGTCAGCGCCCCGGCGTTGGCGAGGTGGACCCCCTTGACGGTGGTCTTCCCGCCCCCGCCGCCCGAGGAGGAGCAGCCGGCGACGAGCGCGATCGCGGCCGTCGCGGTGATGGCTGCCAGCACACGGGGCCGGCGCCGAAGGAGGGTCTTCATGGGGGGAATCTCCCGATCGGGGGAACTGTGGGTTCCGATTATAAGGAGAGGTTTGGGCCTCTCAAATCAAACTGATGGCTACGCGGCCGTCCAGCCTAAGATGTCGCCGGTCAAAACGGCACGGAGGCCGCCAGTTACCCTCGTCACCGTCGGCCTGCCGGGGCCGGCCCCG
>NZ_MUNH01000451.1:0-10821 GCF_002154615.1 Streptomyces recifensis | reverse complement strand
GTTCCGGACCGGCTGGCAGGGTGCCGCGCCCGATCAAAGTCACGCCGACACGACCGACCCGCCCCGGCACGGCCAACACCCCACCCACACCCCCACCGATCACAACCCCGGCGGGACAGGGCCCTGATGACCCACGCGGAAGCAGGGGCGGTTCCGCGGGCCACGCAACACCTGGCCCAGCCCCTGACACACCACCCAGCGCAACAGCTAGTCCTGCGACCACGAACCATTGCCGGGTTGATGGGCCGGTGATCAAAAAAGGAGGGGCCGCCCCCGCCGGGCGAAGTACGGTCCTGCCATGTCCCGATCAGCCGATACTGCCCTCTCCCAGCCCGTCGTCACTGCGGACAACCTCGACCTTGCCGAGCAACTCGCTGTGGCAGCCCTTCGCGACGCGCCCGCAGCCGCGTGGGAAGGAAGGGCTGGTTCGCTGGAATGGGATTGCTGGGAAACCGTCGAGCACCTCAGCGACGACCTCTTCGCCTACGCCGCGCAACTCGCAACTCGGCCCGAGCACAGTGCCCTTGCATGGCGATGTGCCCTTCGTATGGGAGAGCCGACGGCCCGGCGGACCAGCGAACGCCATTCACGCGGACCGTGAGGCGGGGGTCGCCGGCCTGCTGCAGGTCCTGGAAGCGAGCGGCGCGCTGCTGGTCGCCATGGTGCGCGTACGACGTCTCCGCAGACGCGCGCCCACCACGTCTTCGGCGCTTCGGACCCCGAAGGTCTCGCCGCGATGGGGATCGTGGAGACCCTGGTGCACACGCACGACTTGACACAAGGACTCGTCTCGCATGGAGCCCGCCTGCCGATCTGTGCGCTCGGATGCTCGCCCGGCTGTTTCCGGCTGCACCGTCGCCCACGGACCCGTGGCTCACCCTCTTGTGGGCCACCGGCCGCGCCGAACTACCCGGACACCCTCGTCTCACCACATGGCGCTGGGACGGCGCACCCCGGGCATAGGCTCAGCTGCTCCGCCGCAAGGAGACGTGCTTATCCAGCAAGCCAGGCCTACGGACGGACCGCTGACGGATGCAGCGTACGATCGGCCGTTCCGTCGTCCCCGCCCAAGGAGCCTTCACCGGTGCCTGTCGTCATACCGCCGCCGCGCACCGCCGCACTGCTGTCCGTGCAGTGTCTTGCCCGTGACGAGGACGGTGAGCGCCTGCATGCCCTGTTGTGGTCCGCCGGCCCTGGCTGGCGGATGATCAGCAGCGCGGTGCTCGGCGGCGGCATCGGGGAGCGTGCCTGGGTGCTGAACGCGCAGGTCGCCCACGGCTATCGGCGTACCGACCCGGACCGGCACTTGGCCGCCCTCTCCGCTCGCGCCGGCGTGGGTGGAGCCGGTGTCGGGCTGATGACGGCCGCCGACGTGACGGCATACGCGCACGCGGACGACGGCGGCGCCGAGGCTGTGGTCACCGCGGGCATCACCGTCCGCGGGTGGGCCGCCTCACCGGCCGAAGGCACCGCCGGCTGCCCCGCGCCCGGCACGATCAACATCCTGGTAGCGCTGCCCGTGGCGCTGACCGACGCCGCCTTGGTCAACGCGGTGGCCACCGCCACCGAGGCCAAGGTCCAAGCCCTCCTCGATGCCGGCCACCACTGCTCCGGTACCCCAACCGACGCGGTGGTCATCGCCGCCCGCAGCCCGCGCCGGGGCGAGACACTTCATGCCTTCGCCGGTCCCCGCTCCCCCTGGGGTGCCCGCCTGGCCCGCGCCGTCCACCAGGCCGTCCGGGCCGCCGCTCCCGCCCTGCCCGCTACCATCCCGACTAGTTAGGCGGGGCCGAAGCTGCCACGACCGGCTCTGCACGGTCAGCCGCACGGTGGAGGCGGGCACCCGGGTCGCCTCGGAGATCGAGGGGCCTGAGCCCCGGCGACCCGGCACTGGCCGTGTGTCATGACCCCCCTGCGACCCGCTACGTGAGCAACGCCGACATCGTGGCCGTCTCCACCGACCACGCCCGGTACGCGGAGACGCCGGTCCAGGACGCACGGCCGCACCCGGAGCCCGAGCCGACCCCGCCGGGCGGAGGAGGACCGCGCGGCGGCCAGCCAACGCTGCGCGCGGTGCCGACGTTCCCCGAGGGCTCCCGCATCCCCGTCGGCTCAGGCTATCGGCCGAAAGGCCCGGTGGTGCGCGCGGACGCCGCGCTCGCGGCTGTCGGACCGGCACACCATGGTTGGGCCTACTGGTCGAGACAGCCCCACCAGTTCGGCGGGCTGCGGTCCTGGCGTATTGCTCTTGTGCGTTGTCTGAGTCTGCTGTTCGGGCGGCCCTGACCCCCATGCTCACGTCGTCGTGGCACGGCAGCACTCGCGGCCTGCGTGGCCCATCAAGGTGCGCAGCTGCTCGGGGACCGCGGCCAGAGGCGGGCCGCCGCCGACCACGTCGCTGGCTGCCACGCCGGTCAGGACGTGCAGCAGGAGGGGATGGTGCCAGTTGCGTGCTTCCTGATTACAGTGTTTTTGCTGTGTTTAATGCGGGTTTCGATAGGGCGAACGTTAGGCCATTCGAGTTAATCCGATTCCTGCACATGGTCGGGATTTTGCTCGTGTGCCTGTAATGGAGCAACCGACTGTGGGTGCCCATCCTCTGTCGTGGTGTCAGACGGCGATCGCTCGATCGTTGTCCACATGCATGGGCACCCCGGCAGGTGAATGCCTGAACCGCACCAGCAAGGAGTGCGGCGGTATGCGGCAGCCCACACCCAACTCTCCTCAAGAGGGGCTGCTCTCATGGCAGTAACCATCATTCCTTCAACGGTGGCGGCTTGCTCCAACTTCACCGCCCTCGTCACCGGCGCGCCCACCGCGGCCACCTCGGCCGTCTTCAACTACGACGGCGCCACCCCCCAGACGCTGCCGGTGGTCGCCGGCGGTGCCGGCCCTGCGACGTTCACGGCCGTCGGCTCGGGCGTACAGCTGGTCTCGGTCAGCTACGTCGACGCCGGCGGCGTCGTGGTGGGGAGCGACAGCGGTACCGTCACCGTCACTGCGGCACCGGCCGGGACCATCTCGACGACGCTGTCCGCCCCAGGCGGGACCACCACAGCCACCACCACGCTGACCTGCAGCGCCGGCCTGACCTCCGTCAACGGGACCCTGACCTACACCCTGCCGGGCGGAACCACGGTCACGGCCGCAGTGGTCAACGGCGTCGTCGCCCCCACCAATCTGGGGGTCGCGCTGACAGCAGGTCAGACGGTTGGCGTCAGCTTCACCTCGGCAGCCGGGTCCTGTGTGGCCTGCACCTTCACACCGATCACCGTCACCGTCCCCACAACGCCGTCCTGTCTCGTGCTTCTGCTGCCGCCGTCCGGTGTGGTGGTGGCCGGTCAGCCCACCACCCTGACCGCGCTCGTGCTCTGCAACGGGCTCCCCGTCTCCGGGGCCTCGGTCACCTTCAGCGGCGGCGGAGCCACCCCGGTGACCGTCACCACCAACGCCTCCGGGATCGCCACCGGATCGCTCACCTTCCCCACCGCAGGGCCGGCGTCGGTCACCGCAACGGTCACCGCGGCCAACTCCGTCTGCTCCTGCACCAACGTCTCCTCCACCCCCATCACCATCAACGTCACCACGCAGCCGACTTGCTCGGTGGTGATCCAGCCTGTGATCGGTCCGGTGGTGGCCGGTCAGCCGACCACCCTCACCGCGCTCGTGCTCTGCAACGGGCTCCCCGTCTCCGGGGCCTCGGTCACCTTCAGCGGCGGCGGAGCCACCCCGGTGACCGTCACCACCAATGCCTCCGGGATCGCCACCGGATCGCTCACCTTCCCCACCGCAGGGCCGGCGTCGGTCACCGCAACGGTCACCGCGGCCAACTCCGCCTGCTCCTGCACCAACGTCTCCTCCACCCCCATCACCATCAACGTCACCACGCAGCCGTCCTGCCTGGTGTTCCTGCTGCCGCCGTCCGGTCCGGTGGTGGCCGGTCAGCCGACCACCCTGACCGCGCTCGTGCTCTGCAACGGGCTCCCCGTCTCCGGGGCCTCGGTCACCTTCAGCGGCGGCGGAGCCACCCCGGTGACCGCCACCACCAACGCCTCCGGGATCGCCACCGGATCGCTCACCTTCCCCACCGCAGGGCCGGCGTCGGTCACCGCAACGGTCACCGCGGCCAACTCCGCCTGCTCCTGCGCCAACGTCTCCTCCACCCCCATCACCATCAACGTCACCGGCGGGGGGACAGGGGGGACCATTCAGGTGCTGCCGTCCTGCTGGCAGTTCAACCTGCAGGCGCCGCTCCCGAACCCCTTCACGGCGACACTCCGGGCGCGTGTCTCGCCTGCGGTCGCGGGCGTGACGGTGAGTTTCTTCGTGGGCGGGCAACTGGTGGGCACCGCGGTGACCGACGCCACCGGCACGGCGACCCTCAACGCCAGCCTGAACCTGCTGCAGGCACTGTCAGGCAGCTTCACCGCCACCGCCAACGTCGGCGGAACCCCCGTCCAGGCGACCGGCCCCCTGCCGCCCTGCCTGCCGCTGTGACCCGTCCCGACCCTGGCTCGGCCGGAACAGCCCCACAGCGTCGGGACGGATCATTGTCAGGCCCGGTCCAACGGTCAGCCTGATTTGGCGGTTCGCCAACGGTCGATCGCTTCCCGTGCAGAGTCGTCCCCCCGTCGTGCAAGGACGGGGGGACGGCCCTGGCTCCAAGCCTAACGGCGAGCACACACGCCGCCCGGCCCCACACCAAACCGACCTGCCTGAGGGAGACTTCCATGAGCTTGACGGAGTTCCTGCTGGCCCTCGGCGCCACTTGCCGCATCACCCGCCTTCTCACCAAGGACACGCTCGCGGCCGGCTTCAGATCACAGATCGCCGATCGCTTCGGTGACGACTCCAAGGCTGCCTACCTGGTCAGCTGCGGATGGTGCGCGAGCGTATGGGTCGCGACCGCCGTGACCGCCTGCCTCCTCGCCCTGACGGGCACCGTCTGGTTCACGGCACCGGCAACGGCCCTGAGCCTGTCCTACCTCGCGGGAGTGGCCTCACGGTGGCTGGACTGACCAACACCAAAGCGCCATCAGGGCCCCATCACGGTGCATTGCAGAACACGCCGCATGCGGACGGCACGACAGCGCAACGGCCACCCTCCGGTACTCAGCACCCAGACACGAAACGAGAACGAACATGGCCTGCAACTGCGGCGGGGTGTCCCCGCAGACCACCGTCCTCTACCAGTTGAGCTTGCCCGACGGCACAACCCGCTCCTACGTCACCTACCAGGAGGCCCTGGCCGCCAAAGCACGAGCAGGCGGCATCGGCGAGATCACGATCACCACTCAGTGACCCCCAGGGCCTCGCTGCGGAACGGCGTCCGCACGCTTCCGGATCGTCCGGTGAGTTTTCCGGCCGAGGGGCGTGCGGACCTGCTCCACCTGCTGAACTGTGCGATCACCGCGTTCGGTGAGCGCCTGGACCGCCATGGTGTAGAACCCGGCTTCATCGCCGTCATGGCCTACGCGGGCGGCCAGCCTGTCGGATCCGCCCAAGCCAACCGGATCGGCGGCGGGGACCGCTGGCAGCGGACCAGCCAGGACCATCTGATCGTTCAGTTGTCTGAGACCTGAGGCGCCCATCGTGCATAGGACTTCGGCAGCTCGCGGATCGATGACGGCCTTCCATCTGGGCAGAGGTACGGTCACGGCTGCTCCTCTTCCAAGGTGTCCGGCAAGCGCAGAAGGTCACGTCCGGCGACGGTGCGTTCCAGACGGCGGACCCGGCCGGGTACCGAGTGGCTCATTCAGCTTCTTCGCGTTTACACCAGCGTGGTCGTCGACCTGCTCGCCGCGCGTGCGCCGGTTCTGCTGAAGACACTGCGCGAGCACGAGCCCGACTTCGTCCTACTCGACGGCGCCCTCGTCGAGTGCGAGCGGGTCGGCGACGGTCAACCCGGCTACTCCCCCAACGCCGGCCCCACGGCGTGAACTTACAGGTCGTCACCGATCCCGGTAGCCGGCTGTTACGGCTCTCGCCCGCCCTGCCATGCCGCACTCACGACCTGACCGCCGCACGAACCCACCGGATCAGCCGAATCTGCGAGCGCCAAGGCGTTCCGATCGTGGCCGCCCCCGCGGCACGAGCACCCGTCGAACGCGGCGTCGTCCGCCTGAAGTCCTGGCGGATCATCCACAGATCGCGCTGCAGCCCCAACCGCATGACGTCAATCGCCAAGGCGGTCCTCACACTGGACTCGATGCTCTCGCCCATGGCGGTGAGCAGGTCACCGTCGACCAGCTA
The DNA here is from genome assembly GCF_002154615.1 of Streptomyces recifensis. Lineage (NCBI taxonomy): Bacteria > Bacillati > Actinomycetota > Actinomycetes > Kitasatosporales > Streptomycetaceae > Streptomyces > Streptomyces recifensis. The sequence goes on along the minus strand of NZ_MUNH01000451.1, from coordinate 4,569 downwards.
CGCACTATGGCCACACCAACATCGCCGCCGGCCTTCGCGCGATGTCTCTCCTTTGCAATCGCCCCGGGTCTCGACAGGCGCCCGACGTCAAGGTTCCGGAGGATGTTCCGAGAGCCGCGGGCCGCACGCGGTCAGGCGACGGTGATGTTCTCCGCCTGGGGGCCCTTCTGGCCCGGGGTGAGACCTCGAACGTCACCTGCCGGCCCTCGATGAGCTCTCGGAAGCGCGAACCCGAAGTGACGCCCTGTTCCCGCAGCACACAGCAGAAGGCCCACACCAGATCGTGGGCGGGACACGGCATCTGTCAGCGACGCTACACACTGGGACCGGCTCCCACCTAGAGCAACGACCATGACTCACCCGTCCGTCGGCCTGTCGCCGTGGCCGCGCAGACAGTGTTTGAGGGCCCGCCCGGTGTGCGGCCTCGGCCTTGCACTCCTGGTGGCCGGAACCACCCCTCCGGGCGTGCCCTCATTCGTACGGGACTGACCCGGCCGCCGCTGCGGCCGTGATCAGCTCGCCTCCTCCCGCAGAGCGAGGCCCATGCGGCCCGCGAGGGCGGTGGCCAGGGAGGCGATGGTCGGGTGCTGCCAGACGAAGTTGCTCGCCAGGCGGACTGCGAGGTCGGCGTCGAGACGGATCCGCAACTCGGTGGCGAGGAGCGAGTCGAAGCCCAGGGACTTGAGGGGGGTGTCCGGATCGAGGGTGGCGCTGCCGGTGCGCAGGATGGCCCGGATGTGGTCCGCCAGGTAGCTCTCCAGGGCGTTCTGGCGGGCGATGCCCGCGGGCAACGCCTCCAGCCGGGCGCGGACGTCCCGCGAGCCGCTCTCCGCCCGCTCGGGCTCCGCGCGAGCGGCGTCCGCCGCGTCACGTTCGTCCGGTGAGAGGTGGGCGAAGAGGCTGGAGTCCGCGGCCTGCCGGGGAATCCAGGTCCGCGGCGCTCCGGGGATGACGGCCGTCCGGACCCTGCCGTGGATGAGCAGGCTGTGCAGCGCCTCCAGGCCCTGGCGGGTGGGGATCGTCTCGTAACCGCGGCCGGCGAAGTCCATGGCCTGTCCTGTCTCTCCCCAGGGACCCCAGTCGACGGCCAGCGTGGGCGAGCCGTTGCTGGTGCGCCACTGGGCGAAGGCGTCGAGCCAGGCGTTGGCCGCCGCGTACGCGCCCTGGCCGGCGTTGCCCAGCAGGCTGCTCATCGAGGAGTAGACGACGAACCAGTCCAGGGGCAACCCGGCCGTCGCCCGGTGCAGATTCCAGGCCCCCGTCACCTTGGGCGCCCATACGCGCTCGAGTTGGTCGTCGCGGATGGTGTTCAGGGCGGCGTCGTCGAGGACCATGGCGCAGTGCACTACGCCGCGCAGCGGCAGCCCTCCCTTGGTGGCGGCCTCCACCAGCCTTTCTGCGGTGCCGGGTTGTGAGATGTCGCCGAGCACGACCGTGGTGTCGCCGCCCAGGTCGCTGATCGCGCGGGCGGTCTCCGATGAGGGGGTCCGACGGCCGTTGAGGACGATCCGGCCCGCTCCCTGCTCTCTCAGCCAGCGGGCGGTGGCCAGGCCGAGACCGCCGAGCCCTCCGGTGATGACGTAGGCGCCGTCGGAGTGCACGACGCCTGGTCCACCGGGGTCGACCGCGAGGGTCTCCCCCTCGTCGGGGACCGACAGCACGATCTTGCCGGTGTGTCCGGCACGGGCCATCAGGCGGAAGGCGTCGGCCGCGTGGTCCAGTGGGTACTCCGTGCACAGCAGCGGTTTGAGGCGTGCCGCGGCGATGTGCGCCATCACCTCGCCCAGGATCTCGCCTAGCAACTCGGGTCGGCGTCGCTGGAGTTCGATCAGGTCCACCGTGCTGAACGTGATGTTGTGCCGTAGCGGGCCGAGCCCCATGGGGGCGTCGGCCATGATGTCGCGTACGCCGAGTTCGACGAAGCGGCCGAAGGGGCGCAGGCTCTGCAGGCCGGCGCGGACGGACGGTCCGGCAAGCGAGTTGAGGACCACGTCGACTCCTTCGCCCCCGGTGGCCCGGCGGGTCTGCGGGGCGAACTCCAGGGATCGGGAGTCCATGACGTGGCGGACCCCCATGCCGCGCAACTGGCGCCGCTTCTCCTCCGAACCTGCCGTGGCCAGGACCTCCGCGCCCAGGAGCCGGGCGACGGCGATCGCCGCCCTGCCGGTGCCCCCTGTCGCGGAGTGGATCAGTACGCGCTCGCCCGGTGCCAGCCGTGCCACGTGGCACAGGGCGTACCAGGCGGTCAGATAGGCCGTGGGCAGTCCCGCCGCCGCCGCTGGCTTGAGCCCAGGCGGTACGAGGGCCACGGCGTGGGACGGGACCGTGACGAAGGACCCGAAGGCGCCCCCCTCCAGCTGTACGGCGAGCACGGCGTCCCCCGGACGGAGGTGGTTCACCCCGGGTCCTACCGCGGAAACCACCCCCGCGCACTCGAAACCGATGCGGTAGGCGGTCTCCGGCTCGGAACCGAGCATCCCGAGGGAGGTCAGGGCGTCGCGGAAGTTGACGCCCGCGGCCCGCACGCGCACCTCGACCTCTCCCTCGCCGGGCCGGCGGCGGCCCGTCGAGACCAGTTCGAGGCTGTCGGGGTCACCGAACTGCCCGACCCGCAGGCGGAATCCATCGTGCCCAAAGCGCACGGTCCGGGTGGTCCGGGCCGTGCTCTCGGCCGCTGTGACGGGAGACCGGTCGAGGCGCGCGACGTACCGGACATCACCGCGCAGCGCCACCTCGTCCTCGGGCGCGTCGGCGAGCAGTTCGGCGGCCAGGGTGCGCAGTCCGCGCCGGTCGGGGTCGGTGTCGACGAGGGTGGGACGGAGATGGGGCCGTTCGACTGCCAGGACTCGGGCCACACCGCGCACCGCGCTGTGGGCGGGGCGCCCGGCCTCGTCCACGGTGACGGCGTACGCGTGCCGGGTGGCCACGTACAGACGCCATGGCTCCCCGTGTTCGTCGGCGGCCTGAGCCAGGGCGAGCAGCCGGCGCGCGCGTTGCTGCGCGCCTCCCACGGGGTCGGTGGTGTCGGCGGTGGGTGTGCCGGACAGGAGGACGACGCCGCGCCAGGCGTCGGCTCCGGAGGTGAGGTGCCTGCCGAACACTTCGCCCAGTGAGGCGAGTCCTTCCGCGTCCAGAGGCATGTCCCGCACGTGCACCCTCGCACCGGCGGAGCGGAGTTGGTCGGCCAGGCATTCGGCCTCGCCGTCGCCCTCGCCGATCACCAGCCAGTCTCCGGGCGTGGTCCGCCCGGCGTGCGGCCGGGGCGCGCGATGCCAGCCGAGTTCCATGAACCACTGGTCGACCTGTGACGCCTGGGCGGGCGCGCTCCGCAGGAAGCGTACGTTGTCGAGGGCGAGGACGGGGCGTCCGCGGACGTCGAGTGCGCGGACGTCGCCGACGAGGGTCGAGCCGGTGTTCTCCGTGATCGACGCGTGGACGTGCGTAGCCAGGGCGGGGTCGCCGAGGAGGCGCATGGAGCCGACCCCGACCGGGAGGATCGGCGCGGGCGTGGTGTCCTCACCGGCCCCCGCGACGACCAGTTGCAGGCACAGGTCGAGGAGGACGGGGTGGACGCTCAGCGGAGGGGCGGGAGCGGCGGCGGTGCGGGGCAGATGGACGCGGGCCCAGTAGGTGTCCCGCCGTTCGGTGGTCCGCAGCGCGGTGATACCGGTGAAGGCGGGTCCGTGTTCCAGTCCGCAGGCGCGCAGCCCGGCATAGAGCTTTCCGGGATCGAGGGCGACGGGGTGCCGGTGCTTCAGCTCGGGGACGGACGCGGCGCGGGTGTCGGGGGGCGCGATGGTGTGGCGGGCCACGGCGGAGGCGTGCAGTTGCCATGAGCCGTCCGAGGCGGGCGAGTGGACCTCGCAGGTCGCCTGATCGCCGTCGGTGAGGGTGACGGTCGTACTCAGCTCTGTGTCGTCGTCCAGGGGCAGCAGGTCGTGGAAGGCGATGTCCACGAGTTCCACGTCGGGAGCGGCGTCGGCCAGTGCGGTGACCGCCACGGTGTGCAGGAGGGCACAGAAGCCGGCGCCGGGCAGAACGGTGGAGCCGTGCACGCGGTGGTCGTCGAGCCAGGGCAGGTGCCGGGCGGGAGCGGAGGCGTGCCAGTTGTGCCGGACCGGGGTGCCGGGAATCACGGTGTGTCGGCCGGGCAGGGTGCCGTCCGCCCGGGGTGCTTCCAGTGCCGCCGTGTCGCCGGCCCAGTGGGGGATGCGGTCGAAGGTGGTGGTGGGTACGTCGGCCAGGTGACCGCCGCCGCACGGATGCGTCCAGTCGACGGTGCCGCCGTGGCAGTGGAAGGCGGCGAGCTGCGTCCTGAAGGTGACGAGCTCGTCCTGGGCCCGGCGGAGCGTGGGCAGCACGACGGCATTGGGGACCAGGGGGGCCAGGCTGTCGTTGAGGGACTGGGCGACCACGGGGTGGGGCGAGATCTCGATGAACACCTGGTGCCGGTCCTGGGCGGCGGCGGTCACTGCGGGGTGGAAGCGCACGGGCCGACGGAGGTTGTCGCACCAGTACGCGGCGTCGAGCACGGGCTGCTGCCTCGGGTTCTCGGTCACCGTGGAGTAG
>NZ_MUNH01000450.1:0-2503 GCF_002154615.1 Streptomyces recifensis | reverse complement strand
GCAGCCACCAGCGCCCCCAGCCGCACCACCGCCACGGCCCCGAACCGCCGCACCCCGAGATCCCCGACGGCCCGCCCCACCAGCGTGGTCACCATGTACACGTTGTAGGGAACGGTCGCCAACTGCTCCGACCCGCCCAGCACGTCCTTGACGTACTTCGCGCTCCAGTTGGAGACCGTCGAGTCCCCGATGTACGCGAACGTCATCACCAGACACAGCGGCAGCAGCAGCCGGAAGGCGACCCCCTTGGTCTCGCCCGCCTCCGCCGGCTCCGCCTCGCCGTCGACATACCAACGGCTCCCCACCAGCACGGCCGGCAACAGCACGATCACGACCGGGAGATAGGACATCCACAGCGTCAACTCCTCGTGCGCGCCCACCCAGGCGAGCGACGCCCCGAGGATTCCGCCCAGGCTGTACGCCGCGTGGAAGCTGAGCATGATGCTGCGCCCGTACGCCCGCTGCAGGCTCACCCCGAGCATGTTCATGGAGGCGTCCAGCATCCCCACGGACAGCCCGAACACCCCGAGGACGACGGCCAGTTCGGCCACTTGATCCCCGGCACCGACACCGAGCAGCGCCAGCAGCACCACGGGCTGGGACCAGCGCAGCAGCCGGCTGGGCCGCACCCGGCGCACCAGCCGCTCGGTCGTCACGCTGCCGACTCCGGCCAGGATCGGCACCGCCGCCAGGAACACCGGCAGCAGCCCGTCGGACACCCCGTACCGCTCCTGCATGGCCGGGATGCGCGTCACCAGCATGGCGAAGGCGACGCCTTGCACGAAGAAACCGAACGCCAGCGAGGCCCTGCCCCGCCGCAGCACGTCAGTCATGGCGGCGAGCGTAGGGCCCTGGGCGGTGCGCTGAACAGATCCGGCCAAAGACGAGTTGTGTTCATCTTCGGCCGGTGCGGGTCGGGTCAGACAGCGGCGGCGAGTTCGGAACGGCTGTCCTGGGTCGGCCCCATGGGCTCCACGGGGTCACCGGACTTCACGGCGGTCTCCTCGCTCAGCAGGTACTCCATCGGCACGACCGCGACCGCGCCGCTGACCACGAAGGTCCCCACCATCACCACGGCCATCAACACCCCACCGAGCCACACCATGGTGTCGACCGGAATGGTGTACGCCCCCACCACACGCGTCACGCACTCGATGAGCAGCGCCCCGCCCCACACCAGGGAGAACAACCGCTCCTTGCTCCGGAAGTCGGCGGACCCGGCCGCCGCGCCGGTGGTGAGCCGCTGCCAGGCCCCCTCCCTGGCGGGGTCCCCCTTCACCAGGAACGGCTTCATCCCCTCGGTCATCATCGGCCGCCCCAGTGCCACGGAGACCAGGATGCCGAGGGCGACCGTGCTGCTGACCGCCCCGTCCTTGGCGAGCATCAGCCGCGGGTCCCCGGCGACGAAGCTGAGCGCCAGGCCGACCACGTTCACGGTCAGGATGAGCAACGCGAGCCCATTGGCCGACCGCTTCCGTACCAGGCTCCACACCGTCCGCAGCGCGGGCCCGACACTGCTCCAGGCGAGCGCGGCGAACGTGCTCATCCCGAAGGCTTCCTTGAAGACGTAGTACGAGCCGAGCGGCAGCGCCACGTCGATGAGGAGCGGCTTGAAGTTCTCCAGCGCGCTCGGCGGGCGGTGCTGGTCCTGGTGCCGGCTGTCCTGGACCTGGTTCCCCGTGTTCTTCGTCATGCCCTCAGCTTGGCGGCCGAGGAGGCCCGGCCGGCAGAAACGAACGTCCAGAGGTCGGCATGACATCCGTCAGGTCCGCCCGATGGCCACCGTCACACCAGCAGGTCAGCCAACTCGCCCATGCTGAAGAAGAGTTGAGTGGCGCCCGCCAGCTTCTCGGGCGGGGTCATCGCGGTGAACCCGTACACGTCCATCCCGGCGGCCCGAGCCGCCCGTACGCCCAGCGGGGAGTCCTCCACGACGAGGCACCGCTCGGGCGCGACCCCCATCCGCTCGGCCGCGTACAGGAACAGGTCGGGAGCGGGCTTGCCCCGGCCGACGTCCTGCGAGCTGAAGATGCGGTCGTCGTCGAACCACCGGTCCAACCCGGTCACCCGGTGCCCGACCCGAATCCGCTCATGACTCCCGGAAGATGCCACGCAGTACGGCACCCCGTCGGCGGTCAGCTTCTCCAGCACCCCTTCGACGCCGGCCACGGGCCGCAGCTCCTCCTCGAACGCCGCGAACACCCTTGCGTGAAAGACGTCGTCGAAGTCCGCGGGCAGCCTCTCCCCGGTCCGCTCCAGCACGATGTCGTGCACGCGGTGCATGGCGGAGCCCATGTAGTCCCGTATCGACTCCTCGTAGGTCGTCGGGTGCCCCAGCTCGGTCAGATAGGCGGCGAGATGCCGATTGGAGATGGGCTCACTGTCCACCAGGACGCCGTCGTTGTCGAAGAGGATGAGGTCGTAGCGCATATCCCTGACCCTAAACGCAGAAAACCCCCGCACCAAAGGTGCGGGGGTTTTCCTCAAAAATAGTTCGGCGGCG
>NZ_MUNH01000449.1:0-1146 GCF_002154615.1 Streptomyces recifensis | reverse complement strand
CCTGTGCGGACGCCGCCGGCTTGTCGGTGGTGCGGAACACGGGGTACGCCCGGGAGTTGCCCATACCGAACCGTCACACGTCCTCACCGGCTCGCGCCGGCGAGATCGGCCGATCACCGTGCGAGCAGCTCCAGCGTGTCGATCACGCGGTTGGAGAAGCCCCACTCGTTGTCGTACCAGGCGACGACCTTGACGTGGCGGCCGTCGACCCGGGTGAGGGCGGAGTCGAAGACGGAGGAGGCCGGGTTGCCGACGATGTCGGAGGAGACCAGGGGGTCCTCGGAATACTCCAGGACACCGGCGAGGGGGCCCTCGGCGGCCGTGCGGTAGGCGGCGAGCACCTCCTCGCGGGTGACGTCGCGGGCGACCGTGGTGTTCAGCTCGACGATCGAGCCGACCGGCACCGGGACCCGGATCGAGTCGCCCGACAGCTTGCCGTCGAGGTTCGGCAGCACCAGGCCGATCGCCTTGGCCGCGCCCGTGGTCGTCGGCACGATGTTCACGCCGGCCGCGCGCGCCCGGCGGGGGTCGCGGTGCGGGCCGTCCTGGAGGTTCTGCTCCTGGGTATAGGCGTGCACGGTCGTCATGAACCCGTGCTCGATTCCCGCGAGTTCGTCCAGTACGGCGGCCAGCGGGGCCAGCGCGTTGGTCGTGCAGGAGGCGTTCGACACGATGGTGTGCAGCGCCGGGTCGTAGGTGTCGCTGTTCACCCCGTACGCCAGCGTCACGTCGGCGCCGTCCGAGGGGGCGCTCACCAGCACCCGCCTGGCACCCGCGTCGAGGTGGGCACGGGCGGCCTTCGCCGAGGTGAAGCGGCCGGTCGCCTCCAGCACGATGTCCACGTCCAGCTCGGCCCAGGGGAGCTGGGCCGGCTCGCGCTCGGCGAGGACCTTGATGCGGCGGCCGTCGACCACGAGGGTGTCCCCGTCCACCTCGACCGGACGGCCGAGCCGCCCGGCCGTCGAGTCGAAGGCCAGTAGCCGGGCCAGCCCCGCGGGTTCGGTGAGGTCGTTCACCGCGACGACCTCGAGGTCACTGTCGCGTTCGAGCAGAGCCCGCAGCACGTTGCGTCCGATGCGGCCGAATCCGTTGATGGCGATGCGCGTCATGAATGATGTCCCTTCCGTTCGCCCCCAGGTTCGCGGA
>NZ_MUNH01000448.1:0-3561 GCF_002154615.1 Streptomyces recifensis | reverse complement strand
CCCCGTCCCTGCGGCCGGAACTTCACCCACCCAGGTCATCCCGTCCCTGCCCACGTTTGCCACCCCCCGTCGCCGGTCACCCGGTACCCCTGAGCCCATAACCGTCGGCACGGCGTGCGGTACCCGTCGGGCCCGGCGCTTTGGAAAGGAACCGCGAGCTCACCATGACCGAGACTCCCCGCACCACCACCGACTCCGGCGCCCCGGTGGAGAGCGATGAGCATTCGCTCACCGTCGGGCCCGCCGGGCCGATCCTGCTCCAGGACGCGTACCTCATCGAGCAGATGGCCCAGTTCAACCGGGAGCGCATTCCCGAGCGGCAGCCGCATGCCAAGGGCAGCGGGGCCTTCGGGCACTTCGAGGTGACGGGGGACGTCACCCCGTACACGAAGGCGGCCGTCTTCCAGCCGGGGACGCGTACCGATCTGGTCGCCCGGTTCTCGACCGTCGCCGGAGAGCGTGGGAGCCCGGACACCTGGCGTGACCCGCGCGGCTTCGCGGTGAAGTTCTACACCAGCGAAGGCAACTACGACATGGTCGGCAACAACACCCCGGTGTTCTTCGTCAAGGACCCGATGAAGTTCCAGCACTTCATCCGGTCCCAGAAGCGCCGCGCCGACAACAACCTGCGTGACCATGACATGCAGTGGGACTTCTGGACCCTCTCTCCCGAGTCGGCGCACCAGGTCACCTGGCTGATGGGCGACCGGGGTGTGCCGCGCACCTGGCGGCACATGAACGGTTACACCTCGCACACGTACATGTGGATCAACGAGGCCGGCGAGGAGTTCTGGGTCAAGTACCACTTCAAGACCGACCAGGGCATCGAGTTCTTCACCCAGGACGAGGCCGACCAGATGGCGTCGGCCGACACCGACTACCACACGCGTGATCTGTTCGAGCACATCCGGGACGGGGACCACCCGAGCTGGACGCTGTACGTGCAGATCATGCCGTACGCGGACGCCGCCGACTACCGCTTCAACCCCTTCGACCTGACCAAGGTGTGGCCGCACGGCGACTACCCGCTGATCGAGGTCGGCCGGATGACGCTGGACCGGAACCCGACGGACAACCACGCGGAGATCGAGCAGCTCGCGTTCCAGCCGAACAACTTCGTGCCCGGCATCGGACCGAGCCCCGACCGCATGCTGCTGGCCCGGCTCTTCTCGTACGCCGACGCGCATCGCTACCGCATCGGCGCGAACTACGCCCAGCTCCCGGTCAACGCGCCCATCACCGACGTCCACACGTACTCCAAGGACGGCGCGATGGCGTACCGCAAGACCACCGACCCGGTGTACGCCCCGAACTCCAAGGGCGGACCCGCTGCGGACACCGCCAGGTACGGCACGCCACCGACCTGGCACACCGACGGCGACATCACCCGTACGGCCTACGTCTCGCACGCGGAGGACGACGACTGGGGGCAGGCCGGCACTCTCGTCCGCGAGGTGCTGGACGACGACGCCCGCGACCGGCTCGTGGACAACGTCGTCGGCCACCTTCTGAACGGCGTGACCGAGCCCGTGCTCGAGCGTGCCTTCCAGTACTGGTCCAACATCGATGCCAAGATCGGTGCGCGGATCGCCGAAGGCGTGCGCGCCAAGGCCGCCGAGAAGGACCCGAAGGCCGCGGACCAGGGCAACCCCGCCCGTAGCAGCATGCAGCACAAGGCCTGACACCCGGACGCCGAGCGCCCCTCCCCCATCCGTGGGGCGAGGGGCGCTCAGCCGTGTGAAGAGGGCGCGCGTACGGGTACGGCAGATGCCATGAGTGTCACCTCGCTGATCGACACCGCCCTCGACCGCTCCGTCGTCCTCGGCTACGGCTGGCCCGGACTGCTCGTGCGCAAGGCCCTGCCGGACTGGCCCGACGGGCCCGGGCGGATGGACGGCAAGGTCGTCCTGGTCACCGGCGCGGGGTCCGGGGTCGGTCTCGCGGCCGCCGTCGGCTTCGCCAGGCTGGGGGCCTCAGTGCGGGTGCTCGGCCGTAGCGAGCAGCGTGCCGAAGAGGCCGCCGCGCTCACGCGGGAGCAGGCAGGAGACGACGTCGACGTACGGCCCGTCGTGTGCGACGTCAGCAGTCTGGCCGCGCTGCGGGACTTCACCACGCGGTTCCTGGAGGAGGAGGACCGGCTGGACGTGCTGGTCAACAACGCGGGGGTGATGCCGGACGAGCGGCAGTACAGCGTGGACGGGGTGGAGCTGACATTCGCCACGCATGTGCTGGCGCCCTGGGTGCTGATCGAGGAGCTCACGCCGCTGCTCGCCCGCTCCGCGCCGTCGGTGGTGATCAACGTGACCTCGGGCGGGCAGTACGGGCAGCAGCTTCCCGCCGGTGATCCGGAGTCCGAGGAGACGCCGTACAGCCCGAAGAAGTTCTACGCCCGCACCAAGCGGGCTCAGGTGGTAATCACCGAGAAGTGGGCGGAGCGGTTGCACGACCAGGGTGTGCATGTGCACTCGATGCATCCGGGGTGGGCGGACACGAAGGGGGTACGGCAGTGGCTTCCGGTCTTCCGGGCGGTGACCCGGCCCATCATCCGCAGCCCTGCCCAGGGGGCCGACACCATCGTCTGGCTCGGCGCGGCTTCGGAGGCCACCGAGAACGACGGCCTGTTCTGGCACGATCGGCGGCCTCGGCCGACTACGTACCCCCTCGCGGCGGGAGCGGATTCGGAGGAGGCGCGGGAGGAGTTGTGGGAGTACGTCTCGTCCCTTGCGCACGGTGAGAGGACTTGAGGAGCGTTCTGCGGCGGGCGGCATCGCGTTGACGGGTCGAAAAGCGGGGTCGCCGCCCGCCGAGGGGGCTGGTAGACAGACGCGATGACGGCTGACGGCAGGCAGGGACTCCAGGCAGGGCATTCGGGTTTGATCGTCAGGGTTCCGGAGGCGGAGCCGCTGGTACGGGCGTGGCGTGACCGGCTTGATCCCTCGGCCTCTGCCGGCGTTCCGGCACATGTCACGGTGCTTTTTCCGTTTCTCGACGCGCGCAGCATCGATGACGGAGTCTGCGCCGCGATCGGTGAGGTGCTCGGCAGGCACGAGTCCTTCACGGTCCGGTTCGAGCGGTGCGGCCGGTTTCCCGGAGTGCTGTATCTCGACCCCGAACCGGACGCCGGATTCAGGGGTCTGACCGAGGCGGTCGTGGAGCGGTGGCCCGACAACCCGCCCTTCGGCGGGCAGTTCGACGATGTTGTCCCCCACCTGACCGTCGCACAGGGACATGGCGACGACGTCTTGCGGGACGCCCAAGCCGCCCTGCTCAGTGGGCTCCCCGTCACCGCACGGGTCTCCGCGGTCGACTTGCTGATCTACGACGGGACACGGTGGCGACAGCGGGCTTCCTTTCCCCTGGCACAGTCGCGCTAGTCGGACTCTCAGGCGCGGGTCGGTGGCGGTGGAAGTAGGTGTCTGATCAGGGCCGTCACCGCTGCCCCGGCCGGGGCTACGCACCAGCGTTCGGTGCGGGGCAGGACCGGGAGGTCGAGCTGTTGGCGGGACCAGGCGGGGAGGAGGGAGGCGGCTGCGGCGCCGAGGAGGAGGTACGGGGGGAGGA
>NZ_MUNH01000447.1:0-4088 GCF_002154615.1 Streptomyces recifensis | reverse complement strand
CCTCCTTCTCACCGGGCGCGGCCGGCGGGAAGGGCACCGGTCGCCGGTTGTCGGGGTCCACCAGCGCCCGGTACTCGCTCTCCGTCCCCTGGTACAGGTCCGGCACGCCCGGCATCGTCAGGTGCACCAGCGCCGTGCCCAGCACGTTGGCCCGGATGTGCGGCTCCAGCCCCTTGCGGAAGGCGGCCACCCGCTCACCGGGCGGCCCGCAGGGGCCGGTGGCGACGAACGCGGCCACCGCGTCCTCGTACGGCGCTTCCTGCTCGGTCCAGCTCGTGTACATGCCCGCCTCGCGGACGTGCTTCAGGAGCGCCTCGCGTACCCGCTCCTCCTCGGCCGGGCCGAGCCCGAACACCGTCTGCCATGCGGCCCAGGCCAGTTGGCCGTCGGGGACCACCTCCGGCTCCCGGCTCACCTCGGCGAGCAGCTTGGCCCAGCGGCCGGGGCACTCGGTGAGCACGTTCAGCGCCGCCCGGACGTCCGCGCTGCGCTTGGTGTCGTGCGTGGTGACCACCGTGCCGGTGTCCGGCCAGTGGCTCGCCAGCCGGGCGCAGTAGGCGTGGAACTCCGCCGGGGAGACCCCCATCCGGCCCGGATCGCCGCCGACCTCGGTCGCCGACAGCAGCGGGACGTAGCGGTAGAACGCCGTGTCCTCGACCGACTTGGCCCGCAGCGCCGACGCGGTCTGCGCGAACCGGCTGCGGAACTCGGTGAGTTCGGGCAGCGTGCCGTCGTCCGGGCCGATCAGCAGCCCGCGTACCAGGTCGACCGCGTCGGCCTCCTCCGCCACCGCGAACGCCCGCCGGGCCTCAGCGGCCGCCTCCTCGGTGACGACGGCGGCGGCGTCCTCGGAGGTGTAGGGCCGGTAGACCGGCATCCGGACCAGCAGCTCCTCCAGAGCCGTGCGCAGCGCCCAGGGCGCCCGGTCGCGCAGCGCGAGGTCCGGGGAGGCGGCGCACACCCGGACCGCCGACCGGGTGAGCCGGTCGGCCTCGGCGGCCAGCTCATGGGTGAGCACCTTGTACGCCGCCCGCCGCACCGTGGCGTCCCAGTCACCGCCCCGGTCGAGCTGCGGGGCCGCGAACGCCCGGTAGTGGGCCTCGAGTTCGGCGGCGCCGGCCGGGCCGGTGAACACCCCGTCGATGCGGCGCAGGGCGTCGTAGCCGGTGGTGCCCGCGACGGGCCAGGAGTCCGGGAGCTGCTCCTCGTCGGCGAGGATCTTCTCCACCACCGTCCAGCGGCCACCGGTCGCCTCGTCCAGCCGGGCGAGGTAGGCGTCGGGGTCGGCCAGGCCGTCCGGGTGGTCGATGCGCAGGCCGTCGATCACGTCCTCGGCCAGCAACTGGAGGATCTTGCCGTGGGTGGCGTCGAAGACCTCGGGGTCCTCCACCCGTACCCCGATCAGCTCGGAGATGCTGAAGAAGCGCCGGTAGTTCAGCTCGGTGCGGGCCAGCCGCCACCACACCGGGCGGTACCACTGGGCGTCCAGCAGTTCGGGCAGCGGCAGGCCCTCGGTGCCGGAGCGCAACGGGAAGAGGTGGTCGTGGTAGCGCAGCAGCTCGCCGTCGGCCACCAGGTGCTCGCGCTCGGCGCCGATGGGCCCGCCGAGCACCGGCAGCAGCACCTGGCCGCCGCGCGCTGCCCAGTCGATGTCGAACCAGCGGGCGTACGGCGACTCGGGCCCCTCGCGGAGCACCTCCCACAGGGCGCGGTTGTAGCGGGGGGCCATCGCCATGTGGTTGGGCACGATGTCCACCACCAGGCCGAGCCCGTGCTCCCGCGCGGTGCGTGACAGCGACCTGAGCCCGTCCTCGCCGCCCAGCTCCGCGCGCACCCGCGCATGGTCCACGACGTCGTAGCCGTGGGTGGAGCCGGGGACGGCCTCCAGGACGGGCGACAGATGCAGGTGCGAGACGCCCAGCGACGCCAGGTAGGGCACGGCCGCCTCGGCGGCGGCGAAGGGGAACGAGGGCTGGAGCTGTAGGCGGTAGGTGGCCGTGGGCACCCCTGGTCCGGGTCGCACTGAAGTCATGCAGAGCTACGTACCCCGCCTGCCGCTCTTCGTGTCATCCGCCGGGGCATCCGGCCCGGGACGGCCCACACGAACCGGACGGCCGGGGACACGGCGGCTCCCGTGTCCCCGGCCGGGTGGGCTACGCCGGGCGCTGGAGCACGGTCAGGCTGCGGTCCGGCAGGGTGAGGCGCTCACCGGCCGCCACCTTCGGACCCGTGCCCGGCGGCACCCCCTCGGGCCGGGCGGTGTCCACGACCACCTGCCACTGCCTGCCGTGGTCCACCGGCACCAGGAAGTCCAGCGGTTTGTGCGAGGCGTTGAACATCAGCAGGAACGAGTCGTCCGCGATCCGCTCGCCGCGCGGGCCCGGCTCGGAGATGGCGTTGCCGTTCAGGAACACCGCCAGCGCGGACGCGGGCGCCGAGTCCCAGTCGGCCTGGGCCATCTGCTCGCCCTCCGGCGTGAACCAGGCGACGTCCGACAACTCGTCCCGGGTGCCCTCCACCGGGCGCCCGTGCAGGAAGCGGCGGCGCCGGAACACCGGGTGCTCGCTGCGCAGCCCCACCATCGCGCGGGTGAACTCCAGCAGCGCGGCCCGTTCGTCGTCCTCGGCACCGGTGGCCTCCACCGCGTCCTCGGGGTCCGGCCAGTCCACCCAGGAGAGCTCGTTGTCCTGGCAGTAGGCGTTGTTGTTGCCGCGCTGGGTGCGGGCGAACTCGTCGCCGTGGCTGATCATCGGCACGCCCTGGGACAGCATCAGGGTGGCGATGAAGTTGCGCATCTGCCGGCCGCGCAGCTCGCGCACCTCCACGTCGTCGGTGTCGCCCTCCACCCCGCAGTTCCAGGACCGGTTGTGGCTCTCGCCGTCCCGGTTGTCCTCGCCGTTGGCGTCGTTGTGCTTGTCGTTGTACGAGACGAGGTCGTGCAGGGTGAAGCCGTCGTGGCAGGTGACGAAGTTGATCGAGGCCAGCGGACGGCGGCCGTCGTCCTGGTAGAGGTCGGAGGAGCCGGTGAGCCGGGAGGCGAACTCCGCCAGCGCGCGCGGCTCCCCGCGCCACAGGTCCCGCACGGTGTCCCGGTACTTGCCGTTCCACTCGGTCCACAGCGGCGGGAAGTTGCCCACCTGGTAGCCGCCCTCGCCCACGTCCCAGGGCTCGGCGATCAGCTTGACCTGGGAGACCACCGGGTCCTGCTGGACCAGGTCGAAGAACGACGACAGCCGGTCCACCTCGTGGAACTGCCGGGCCAGGGTCGCCGCGAGGTCGAAGCGGAACCCGTCGACATGCATCTCGGTCACCCAGTACCGCAGCGAGTCCATGATGAGCTGCAGGACGTGCGGCGAGCGCATCAGCAGGCTGTTGCCGGTGCCGGTGGTGTCCATGTAGTAGCGCGGATCGTCGGTCAGCCGGTAGTACGACGGGTTGTCGATGCCCTTGAAGGACAGCGTCGGACCCAGGTGGTTGCCCTCGGCGGTGTGGTTGTAGACCACGTCGAGGATGACCTCGATCCCGGCCTCGTGCAGCGCCCGTACCGCCGACTTGAACTCCAGCACCTGCTGGCCCCGGTCGCCCCAGGAGGCGTAGGCGTTGTGCGGGGCGAAGAAGCCGATGGTGTTGTAGCCCCAGTAGTTGTTCAGGCCCATGTCGACCAGGCGGTGGTCGTTGACGAACTGGTGGACCGGCATCAGCTCCAGCGCGGTCACGCCGAGCCGGGTCAGATGCTCGATGACGGCCGGGTGGGCGAGCCCGGCGTAGGTGCCGCGCAGCTCGTCCGGCAGCCCCGGGTGGCGCATGGTCAGGCCCTTCACATGGGCCTCGTAGATCACCGTGCGGTGGTAGTCGGTGCGCGGGGGCTACGCCGGGCTCGCCCACCCGGCCGTCATCGAGCATCTGACCCGGCTCGGCGTGACCGCGCTGGAGCTGATGCCGGTCCACCAGTTCGTCAACGACCACCGCCTGGTCGACATGGGCCTGAACAACTACTGGGGCTACAACACCATCGGCTTCTTCGCCCCGCACAACGCCTACGCCTCCTGGGGCGACCGGGGCCAGCAGGTGCTGTAGTTCAAGTCGGC
>NZ_MUNH01000446.1:0-8360 GCF_002154615.1 Streptomyces recifensis | reverse complement strand
CCGGTGCCGCCGCCGACCAGGGTGGTGACCCCGGAGGACAGCGCCTCGTCGGCGATCTGCGGGCAGATGAAGTGCACGTGGGCGTCGATCGCGCCCGCGGTGAGGATGCGCCCGTTGCCCGCGATCACCTCGGTCTCGGGGCCGATGACGAGGTCGGGGTGGACGCCGTCCATGGTGTCGGGGTTGCCGGCCTTGCCGATGCCGGTGATCCGGCCGTCCCGGATGCCGACGTCGGCCTTGATCACGCCCCAGTGGTCCACGACGACCACACCGGTGATCACGGTGTCCGGGGTGCCCTCGGCGCGGGTGGCGCGGGACTGGCCCATGGACTCGCGGATGACCTTGCCGCCGCCGAACACCGCCTCGTCGCCGGAGGCGCCGGGGCCGCCGGAGCGGTCCTCCTCGATCTCGATGAGCAGGTCGGTGTCGGCGAGCCGGATGCGGTCGCCGGTGGTGGGGCCGAACAGGTCCGCGTAGGCGGCGCGAGAGATCTCAGGCATCGAGGGCACCTCCGGTCTCGCCGCGCAGTCCGGGCACGATCCGGGCGCCGCCGAGGGGGACCAGTTCGACCTCGACGGGGATGCCGGGCTCGAAGCGGACGGCCGTTCCGGCGGCGATGTTCAGCCGCCTGCCGTGCGCGGCGGACCGGTCGAAGTCCAGGCCGGGGTTGGCCTCGGCGAAGTGGTAGTGCGAGCCGACCTGGACGGGCCGGTCGGCGGCGTTGAGCACGGTGAGCCGGGTGGACTCGTGCCCCTGGTTGTAGACGACCGGGCCGTCCGCGAAGAGCACCTCTCCGGGAATCATCGCGGGCCCCCTCAGACGATCGGGTCGTGGACGGTGACCAGCTTGGTGCCGTCCGGGAAGGTGGCCTCCACCTGGACGTCGTGGATCATCTCGGGGATGCCCTCCATCACGTCGTCCCGGGTGAGGACCTTGCGGCCGGAGGACATCAGCTCGGCGACGGTCCGGCCGTCGCGGGCGCCCTCCAGGATGTGCGACGTGATGAGCGCGACCGCCTCCGGGTGGTTGAGCCTCACACCGCGGGCCCGGCGCCGCTCGGCCACGTCGGCCGCCACATGGATCAGCAGTCGCTCTTGCTCGTGCGGGGTCAGTTGCACGTCCCACCTCACAGTCCTCGCTCCGGACCGTGCGGGGCCCGGTTGCCGCGGCCACGGCTCGGGGCGGCTCGTGCGGAGAAACCCCTGGTGGCGTGGGAGCGAAGGCTAGTTCGCCGGCGTTTCGGCGACGTTAACCGGCGCGCTCTCGGCGCGCCTTGGCCGTCAGGTGGCGCCGGGGCGGCGGTGCTCGGCCGCGATGCCGAAGCGCTGCCGCTCCCGCGGCGGGGAGGCGGAGACCTCACGGACGCCGGAGACGGAGCTGATCACCTGCTCGTCCCCCTCCGCCGGCTGTGCGTCGAGCGCTTCGAGACGCTCCAGGTCGGCGGCGGATACCAGTGCGACGAGCGGTTTGCCGTGCCGGGTCACCACGACCCGCTCACTGCCGTAGACCACCCGGTTGATCAGGTCGGCGAGCTCAGCCCTGGCTTGTGTCACCGGAATCTCGTAGGCCATGACCCCATTCTAACGTCACGTACGTCATGTACATTTTTTACAGAAGCGGGGCCGCAGTGGTCCCGCCGCTCAGGAGGGGTGTGCCATGACCCGATCGAACGCCCGACATGTCCTGCCCGAGTTCACCGAGCGCGACGGAGGGGTCCGCCGCACGCTCGACCCGTACGCCAAGCTGTTCGAGCACCGGATCGTGCTGCTGGGCACACCGCTCGACGACGCGGCGGCCACGGATGTGATCGCCCAGCTGATGCAGCTCGAACACGCCTCCCCGGACCGGGACATCACGCTGTACCTGAACTGCCCCGGCGGCGACTTCCACGCCATGACGGCGGTGTACGACACGATGCGCTACGTCGGCTGCGACGTGGAGACGTACTGCCTGGGCCAGGCCGTCTCGGTGGCCGCCGTGCTGCTCGCGGCCGGGGCGCCCGGCAAGCGGTTCGCGCTGCCCGGCTCGCGGGTGGTGCTGCGCCAGCCGGAGCTGGCCGAGCCGGTGCGGGGGCAGCCCAGCGATCTGGAGATCAAGGCGGCGGAACTGGTCCGGACCCGGGAGCTGATGGAGGAGCTGCTCGTCCGGCACACCGGCCGGGACGCCGCCACCGTCCACGCCGAGTTGGAGCGCGAGCGGGTGCTGGACGCCACCGGCGCCCTGGAGCACGGCCTGGTCGACGGGATCGTGGGCGCCCGTGCGAACCTGCCCGGCGGCCGGTGAGCCGCCCTTGCTGCCGGAGGAGCTGCCGCCGCTGCCCGCGCTGACCCGGGCCGAGGGCGAACTGATCGACCGTTACCTGGAGGCGGCCGACCTGCTGGGCCGGATCAACCCGGCCCGGCACGGGGACACATACCGGGCGCTGAGGGCCGCGCAGGCGCTGGTGCGCACGGCGGCCGCACTCCGCGACGCGCTCGCGCTGATGCACGAACGGGGCGAACAGGAGCTGTACGGGGGCACGCTGGCACACGCCCTGCGGGTGCTGGACGGTGAACGCCGGACCGCGCGCGTCGCGCTCCCGCCCGATGCCGTCGGCTGACCCGGACACCGCCGTCGGCCGAACGGGGCCCGGCATGTCGTCCGCCGAGCCGAAACGGGCCGAACGTGCTACCGCCGACCGGTGTATCTCCGGGGCCGTTTCCGGGCCCGCCGAGTTGCGCGCCACGCGCCCGGCGGGCCGCCGCACGGCCGTCGAAGCCCAGGTCCGGGGCTGTGGAGGGGAGTTGACGGCGACTCGGACACACCTCTGTCCACCCGAACGGGTGAGTGGTGAGTAACGCCACAAACCCCCGGTTCCATTGGGATTTTCGGACAGGAGTGGGCCAAGATCCCTCACTGACGACAAGACCCCGCCACAACGGCGGGGCGCATCCGGGCGGACGCCGAGTCCTGCCGCCACCCGGATGACCGGTCGACAGAAGTGCATCGGCAGGAGTGGAGGACCCGAGCAAGCCGGGTCGCCGGGACGGATGTCCGCGAGCAGCGGACGATCGTGCCGAGCAACCCTTGGGGTGAAGCCGTGGTGACACGGCCGGGCAACTTCGCCAGCCCGAATCCGACAGGTCATCCTTCACAGGCGGCTGACGAAGGGTTGCGCATGACTGCGCTCAATCGTGTCCCGTCGCTGATGGCTCGGGCCGGCACCGCCTCGGCCCTCACCCTCGCCGCCGTGGGCGGCTCCATCATGGTGCCGGGGCTGGCCACCGACGCCTCCGCCGCGACCACCGCGTCGAAGGCACTGAAGGTCGCGGCGTCCAAGAAGGGCGCCCCCTACCGCTACGGAGCCACCGGGCCGGGCCGGTTCGACTGCTCGGGCCTGACGCTGTACTCGTTCAAGAAGGCCGGCAAGAAGCTGCCGCGCACGGCCGCGCAGCAGTACAACAAGACGCACCACATTTCCTCGAGCCGCCGCAAGGCCGGTGACCTGGTCTTCTTCCACTCGGGGTCCAGCGTCTACCACGTCGGCATCTACGCCGGTAAGGGCAAGATCTGGCACGCGCCGAAGACCGGGGACGTGGTGCGGCTCCAGAAGATCTGGACCAAGAGCGTCTGGTACGGCCGGGTCAACTAGCGAGGCGGCCGGGAGCGGTCTCCGCGGGCGTACCCACGCCCCCGAGGCCGTTCCCGGACTCAGCGGGCCGGAGAGGGCTCCGGGCGGGCCGCGGCGGGCCGCGGCCGGCTCGGGACGCACCAGGGCAGCTCGACGAAGACCGTCTTGCCGCCCTCACGGGTCGGGCGGACCCGCAGCTTGCCGCCGCACTCGACGGTGAGACACCGGATGATGGCCATGCCGCGGCCGTTGTCCTGGGCGACGGCGGCCGGGAGTCTCTTCGGCATCCTCGGATGGCTGTCCGTCACGCCGATGAGCAACAGCTCGTCGCGGGCCAGTACGACGTCCACGGTGAAGGTGGGCGACTGGCCCCGGGTGTGCTGGACGGCGTTGGTGGCCAGCTCGGAGACGATGAGGCGCACGGTGTCGGTGACCTCGTCGTCCGCGGGGAGCCCCCAGCTCACCAGGGTGCCCACCACGTAGGACCTGGCCGTGCGGACCGAGGCGGGATCGCTCGGCAGAGTGACGGATGCTTCCAGATGGTCTGCCATGGCGAAGTCGTCCCTTTCCCACGGGCGGCCCGCCGACCTTCCACGGGCCGCGCGACGACGCGGGGCGGAGGATTCGGGCACGGTCCCGCTCTGGTGCCTGCACGTCAGCCTGCCATTACGGAAGCGGTCCGGTGAACCAACCCCCCAGATACGCGGACATCTGTCGCTCAACGGGGTGAACTCTGCGACGCGAGACCGTATTTGACGGGGTTTTTCCCGCCCTCAGCAGGGCCGAACGGCGGTGATGACCCTTACGGCCCGCTCGATGTCCGCCACCGACAGGTCCGCGCGGGCGGTCAGCCGCAGCCGGGAGACGCCGTCCGGGACGGACGGCGGGCGGAAGCAGCCGACCGACAGCCCTTCGGTACGGCAGTCGGCGGCCCAGCGTACGGCGGCGTCGGGGGACGGCGCCCGTACGGAGACCACGGCCGCGTCGGGGCGTACCGCCGCGAGGCCCTCGGCGGTGAGCCGGGTGTGCAGTTCGGCGGCGACCGCGCGGACGCGCGCCGGGCGCTCCGGTTCGCGCCGGAGCAGGCGCAGCGCGGCGAGCGCGGCTCCGGCGGCTGCGGGGGCGAGCCCGGTGTCGAAGATGAACGTCCGCGCGGTGTTGACCAGATGACCGATCACCCGCGCCGGCCCCAGCACCACCCCGCCCTGGCTGCCCAGCGACTTGGACAGCGTGGCCGTGGCCACCACGTCGGCCGCACCCGCGAGCCCGGCCGCGTGCGCCGCGCCCCGGCCGCCCTCCCCGAGGACGCCCAGGCCGTGGGCGTCGTCCACGACCAGCCCGGCACCCTGGTCCCGGCAGGCTTCGGCCAGCGAGCGCAGGGGGGCCGCGTCCCCGTCGACGGAGAACACCGTGTCGGAGACGGCGATCGCGTCCCCCTGATGGGCCGCCAGGGCCTTGGTCACGGCCTCCGGGTCGGCGTGTCCCACCACCTGGGTGGTGCCGCGCGCGAGGCGGCAGCCGTCGATCAGGGAGGCATGGTTGCCCGCGTCGGAGACGATCAGCGAACCGTGCGGGCCGAGCGCGGTGACGGCGGCGAGATTGGCGGCGTAGCCGGAGGACAGCACGAGGGCCGCCTCGAAGCCGCAGAACTCGGCGAGTTCGGTCTCCAGGCGGGCGTGCAGCTCCGTGGTGCCGGTGACCAGCCGGGAGCCGGTGGCCCCGCCGCCCCAGGTCCGGGCCGCCGCGGCCGCGCCCTCGACGACCTCGGGATGGCGGGCCAGGCCCAGGTAGTCGTTGCTCGCCAGGTCCAGCAGAGGCGAGTCGGCGGGCCGGGGGCGCAGGGTCCTCAGGAGTCCGGCGCGGCGGCGCGCCTCGGCCTGCTCGTCGATCCAGCCGAACGCCATGGCTCCTCCGGGGGCTTGCTCTGGTGGGCGCTTTTGTAGACAACAGACAGACACTAGCGGCGCGGAGAGCCGCCCATGATGTGGCAATACCCACACGGTGAACCTCTGTCGTTGTGCGAAGTCTCCTTGGCCCGGAGCGGTCGGGTAGGACAGGATCAAGCCTCATGGACCTGCTGAACACGCTGGTGGACAAGGGACTGCGGCGCGAGACGCCGACGCGCGAGGAAGCGCTCGCCGTGCTCGCCACCTCCGACGACGACCTGCTCGATGTGGTGACCGCGGCCGGCAAGGTGCGGCGGCACTGGTTCGGCCGCAGGGTGAAACTCAACTATCTGGTCAACCTCAAGTCGGGCCTGTGCCCGGAGGACTGCTCCTACTGCTCGCAGCGGCTGGGCTCCACGGCGGGCATCCTCAAGTACACCTGGCTCAAGCCCGACCAGGCGTCCGAGGCGGCGGCCGCGGGCCTCGCCGGGGGCGCCAAGCGGGTGTGCCTGGTGGCGTCCGGGCGCGGGCCCACCGACCGGGACGTGGACCGGGTCTCCGACACCATCAAGGCCATCAAGGAGCGCCACGAGGACGTCGAGGTGTGCGCCTGTCTCGGCCTGCTCTCCGACGGCCAGGCGGAGCGGCTGCGGGCGGCCGGTGCCGACGCCTACAACCACAACCTCAACACCTCCGAGGCGACCTACGGCGACATCACCACCACCCACACCTACGCCGACCGGGTGGACACGGTGCACAAGGCGCACGCGGCCGGGCTGTCCGCCTGCTCGGGTCTGATCGCGGGCATGGGTGAGCGCGACGAGGACCTGGTGGACGTGGTGTTCGCGCTGCGCGAGCTGGACCCGGACTCCGTTCCGGTGAACTTCCTGATCCCGTTCGAGGGCACCCCGCTGGCCAAGGAGTGGAACCTCACCCCGCAGCGATGTCTGCGCATCCTGGCGATGGTCCGCTTCGTCTGCCCGGACGTGGAGGTGCGGATCGCGGGCGGCCGTGAGGTGCACCTGCGCTCGCTCCAGCCGCTGGCGCTGCACCTGGCCAACTCGATCTTCCTCGGGGACTACCTGACCAGCGAGGGCCAGGCGGGCAAGGCCGACCTGGAGATGATCGCGGACGCCGGGTTCGAGGTGGAGGGCGCGGACGAGGTGACCCTGCCGGAGCACCGGACGGCGGTGGTCGGAGGCGGCTGCGGGCCGGGCGCGGAACAGACCGGCTGCGGGTCGCACGCCGGGGGCGGCGTCTGCGGTACGGCCCCGGTGGCGGCCGACGCGCCCGCCTCGGCCGAGCCGCGTACCGATCTGGTCGCCGTGCGCCGCCGGGGTGCCGGGACGGACCTCGCGCCCAATGCCTGATCCGGTTACGGCCGAGCTGCTGGAGCTGGACCGGCGGCATGTGTGGCATCCCTACGGTCCGATGCCGGGCCGGAGCGAACCGCTCGTCGTGGAATCGGCGAGCGGGGTCCGGCTGCGGCTGGCGGACGGCGCGGAGCTGGTCGACGGGATGTCGTCCTGGTGGTCAGCGATCCACGGGTACCGCCACCCGGTGCTGGACGAGGCGGCGCGCGAACAGCTGGGGCGGATGAGCCATGTGATGTTCGGCGGGCTCACGCACGAGCCCGCCGTGCGGCTGGCGAAGCTCCTTGTCGACATGTCGCCCGACGGGCTCGAGCACGTCTTCCTCGCGGACTCCGGGTCGGTGTCCGTCGAGGTGGCCGTCAAGATGTGCCTCCAGTACTGGCGTTCGCTCGGCCGTCCCGGCAAGCGGCGCCTGCTGACCTGGCGTGGCGGGTACCACGGCGACACCTGGCACCCCATGTCGGTGTGCGATCCGGAGGGCGGCATGCACGGGCTGTGGTCCGGCGCGCTCCCCCGCCAGGTCTTCGCGGACGCACCGCCCGCCGGCTACGAGGAGGCGTACGCGGAGCATCTGCGGTCCATGATCGAGCGGCACGCCGACGAACTGGCCGCGGTGATCGTGGAGCCGGTGGTGCAGGGCGCCGGCGGGATGCGGTTCCACTCCCCCGCGTATCTGCGCGTACTGCGCGAGGCGTGCGACGCGCACGACGTGCTGCTGGTGTTCGACGAGATCGCCACCGGCTTCGGTCGTACGGGCGCGCTGTTCGCGGCGGAGCACGCGGCGGTCACGCCCGACGTGATGTGTGTGGGCAAGGCGCTGACCGGCGGTTATCTCACACTGGCGGCCACCTTGTGCACCGCGCGGGTGGCCGACGGCATCTCCCGCGGCGAGGTGCCGGTGCTCGCGCACGGGCCCACCTTCATGGGCAACCCGCTGGCCGCCAACGTGGCCTGCGCCTCCGTCGAACTGCTGCTCGGGCAGGACTGGCGGGGTGAGGTCAAGCGGATCGAGGCCGGCCTGCGGGAGGGTCTCGCCGGGGCCGCTGAGCTGCCCGGTGTCCGGGACGTGCGCGTGCTGGGCGCCATCGGTGTGGTCCAGCTCGACCACGAGGTGGACATGGCGGCCGCGACGCGGGCCGCCGTGCGGGAGGGCGTGTGGTTGCGCCCCTTCCGCGACCTGGTCTACACGATGCCGCCGTACGTCACGGACGACGCGGACGTGGCACGGATCGCGCGCGCGGTGTGCGCCGCGGCGCGGGAGGGATGACATGCCGGTACTGGTGATCACGGGCACGGGCACGGAGATCGGCAAGACGATGGTGACGGCCGCCGTGGCGGCCGCCGCCCTCGCGGCCGGCCGCTCGGTGGCCGTCCTGAAGCCCGCGCAGACGGGCGTACGGCCGGACGAGCGCGGCGACGCCGACGAGGTGGCCCGCCTCGCGGGGCCGGTCACGTCCCGTGAACTGGCCCGCTACCCCGACCCCTTGGCTC